>JAQUIZ010000052.1 GCA_028683355.1 Fermentimonas sp. | reverse complement strand
ATACTACTCTTTGGTATCATATTAGTTTCTATGATATAAAACATGGTTTTTTATTATCCCTTATTCTAAAAATTATGCATTTCTCACATTTGTGGTTTTTTTAGTGATAATAGAAGTTTGGGCATCAAAAGTAGTGTTTAATATACACATATACAAAATAATTTTAAACATTTTAGTTCAATTTGCCAAAATATTCAGTAAAAATACACAAATTGCTGTATTATTAATTCTAAGAGAAATGTTGTCGGCTTATTTTAAAAAAGATTAATATATAAGAGTGGATTCATTTAATAATGTAATAATATAATAATGAACATTTATTAGGAGAGATGTAAATACCTACTGTATGAAATAGAAAAACTGTTAAATTGCTTATCGCCCGAGTTAAGAGGTAATTGAATAGATATGTTGCTTAATGAGGGTACTTGGTAAAATATCACATATATGATTGTCGGGGCACTTTTTTTAGTATAATTTTCATGATTATAATTACCTTTACATATAGATACAGTTATTACTTACAATTAAATTAATATGAAAACAAAATTTTTTACTTTTTTATTTCTATTCATCCTCTCTGTAAGTTCAATCTATGCACAGCAAAAATCTTATGAAGGGGTAGAATCTACTTATCAGAACAATAATTTTCATGATGTTAATACATACTCACATAAATTTAAATCAAAAAAGCCAAGAAATGTTATTCTGATGATTGGTGATGGCATGGGTGTAGCACAAATCTACGCCGGAGCAACAGCTAACAAAGGTAAACTGAATCTTGATAATTTTAAACATGTAGGGTTTTCCAGAACCCATTCGGCAAATAGGTATGTGACCGATTCGGGTGCCGGGGGAAACGCAATTGCAACAGGATATAAAACCAACAACTATTCAATAGGCATTGATGCAGAAGGTAATCCTGTGCCATCTGTTATGAAAATTGCCCAGCAGAATGGTTTGGCTACCGGCATAGTGGTCACTACAAGTATGCTTGATGCTACACCAGCCAATTTCGCCGCTCATGTAGAGCATAGAAATATGATGCCTGAGATCGCAAGTCAATTTGTACAGTCAGGAGTAAATGTATTTATTGGTGGTGGAATAGAGCATTTTAAAGATCGTGAAGATCAGCGTAATCTATTAGAGGAATTATCTCATAAAGGTTATCAAGTATATGAAAATATCGAATCTATTAAAACCGTGAAGCAGGGAAAACTTGCAGGTTTCCTTAAAGAAAGCAAGGTTAGTAAAAGGGGAAATCAACTTGAAGAGACAACGGAGGTTGCTCTGAATATTCTGGATAACCATCGAAAGGGATTCTTTCTAATGGTTGAAGCATCTGAAATTGATGGTGGTGGTCATGAAAATGATATGCAATTTACAGTTGATGAGATGTTGGATTTTGATAAAACCATTGGAAAAGTATTGGAATTTGCTGAAAAAGATGGAAGAACATTAGTAATTGTGACTGCTGACCATGAAACAGGAGGATTAACGATAACTAATGGAAATATGCAAACAGGAGAAATTACCGGGCGTTTTTCAACTGGAGGGCATACAGGTGTAATGGTGCCGGTATTTGCATACGGTCCGGGTGCAGAGCATTTTACAGGTATTGATGAAAATACTTCTTTCTTCTCAAAAATTATTAAGGTGCTACGTCTTAAAAGATAAAGTTTTTGAAGAAAATTGCGACATATAAATGCTAAAGTAAGACGGTTAGGGGTAATCTTCTAACCGTTTTTTTAATTATTAATATTATCTCTGAGCTGCGATTTAGTTAAAGTATGTAATAAGCATTTGTAGTAAATGTAACAGTGTTATATTTGCAACATTGTTGCATTACATGTATTAAATATGATTACAGCTGAACAGATATTACGAAAACAAGATTTAAGAGGCACTGCCTGCAGGAAATTTATAATCAATGGTTTACTCAATAATGACAAAGCACTGTCGGAGAATGAGCTGAAAGGTGAATCCCCTGAATTGTTTGACAGGGTCACTTTTTACCGCACTCTGATAACACTTGAGGAAAGTGGAATTATTCACAAGATTGTACTTAACGACAATTCGGTGAAGTATGCCCTTAACAGTCATCATCATAACGAAAATAATCTTCATTCACATTTCCATTGTGAGGAGTGTGACGAGGTTTTGTGTCTTGAAGGTAAGACGCGTTTTGAGGCCGAGCTTCCTGATAAATTTGTCAGTCATGGTGTTTTTGTTGTGATCGAAGGGTTTTGTGCAGATTGCGCAAGCCATATTAAGTAACTATTCGCAATCAAGTTAATGAGGTTATCTTTTACAATACTTTTACTGGTATTCAGTCTCAATGTTGTGTTTTCTCAGGTTGTCAATATTTCAAAAAGCTTTTCGATAAGCGGGTTTGTGCATGACGCTGAAAACAGGAGTTATCTGGCGGCATCAACAGTTTCGTTGCTACCTGTCAACAGGCATATTCAGGCAGACAGAGATGGTTTTTTTAGATTCGATGATGTTGAGGCGGGAAATTATATATTAACCATACAGTTTATAGGGTATGATCAACTAACACTCCCTATCGCACTAACTAAAGACACTCTTCTGCATATGCATTTAAGACCATCGCCTCTGGAGCTTTCAGAGGTAACGGTTAACGGATCAAACAAGAGATCGGGAGAGCAAATTTCGGTATTGCCTGTAGAGGAGATCAACAGGGATTACCTGATGCAGAATAACTCTATTAATTTCGTGCAGACTCTGGCATCAGTTGCGGGAATCTCGTCTATGGATATTGGAGCCGGCTTTTCAAAGCCTGTTATTCGTGGCTTGGGATTCAATAGAGTTGCAGTGGTTGACAAAGGAATTGTGCAGCAGAATCAGCAGTGGGGTGCGGATCACGGACTCGAAATTGATCAGTACGATGTTGATAATGTGAGGATTCATAAGGGCCCGATGTCACTGTTTTACGGTTCTGATGCTATTGGAGGGGTGATCGAGATTATGCCGCCACATTTGCCTGAAGATGATGTCTTTTGGGGTGACTTTACTTTAATAGGGAAGAGCAATAATGACCTCCTGGGAGCATCGGTATCAGCAAACAGTAAAAAAGGAAACATGTTTTTTAGGGGTAGGGCAACAGTTCAGAGTTATGCAGATTATCGTATTCCTGCAGATACTATTAATTACATGACCTGGAGAATGCCGGTTTACGAAAGGCGTATGAAGAATACAGCCGGGAGGGAATATAATCTTTCTTTGTCGTCAAATTACACTAATGACAACTTCAGCAGCTGGCTGCATCTTTCAAATATCAGTACAAAAAATGGTTTCTACCCGGGTGCTCATGGTATTCCTGCGCTTAACAGATTAGAACCCGATGGATCATACCGCAATATTGAGATGCCTTTCTCTACCTCTAATCACCTGAAAGTGATATCTAACAGTGAATGGAGACTGGCTGACTCTGACAAGATTAAT
Organism: Fermentimonas sp.; assembly: GCA_028683355.1. GTDB lineage: Bacteria > Bacteroidota > Bacteroidia > Bacteroidales > Dysgonomonadaceae > Proteiniphilum. The sequence continues at coordinate 15,443 of JAQUIZ010000052.1, read as the reverse complement.
CTGGATTTAGGCTATCAGAATAATCACAAGGAGGAACTGTCGCAGTTTCACACGCATTACAGTAACCAGTTACCTCCGATAGTGGAGCCTGACATGGAACTTCAATTCATTCTTAACACTTATTCAGCCGGATTGAGGTATGTGAAAGATGATGGTGAAAGCTGGTCGAATATATTCGGGTTGTCTGCTGAATATCAGCATAACAGGGTGGGGGGGTACTCTTTTCTGTTGCCTGGATTCGACAGGCTTTCCGGAGGTGCTTTCTGGTTAAGCAGTTACAGATGGAGCAGTAATTTAACACTTACCGGTGGACTGAGATATGATACGGGGAAACTGAATGTTTATGGTTTTCACGATTCGGTACTGGAAGAGTATTTACTCATGCAGGGATATGATGGCCAGGAAGTTGATTTTTATTCACAACGGGCATCCGATATCAGCAGAACGTTTAATGATCTCTCTGCTTCCGTTGGGATCAGTTACCAAATTAACAGACGCCACTCGTTGAAACTTAATATAGGTAATAGTTTCAGGTATCCCGGAGCAAATGAACTGTCGTCAAACGGAGTGCATCACGGAGCTTTCCGCCACGAGATGGGTAACGCTGACCTTGAGTCTGAGAAAGGTTTTCAGCTGGATGCTGATTATCAGTACAGAGGTAAGAGGCTTTCAGTAACTCTTAATCCGTTTGTTACATGGTTTACCAACTATATTTACCTGGAACCCTCTGGTGAGTGGTCGGTTTTACCCCATGCGGGTCAGATTTACCGCTATAATCAGTCCGAAGCATTTATGGCAGGTGGTGAGCTGATAGTAAAGTATGATTTCAGCAACCGGTGGTCGGTTTCATCAGACCTGGAATACTTGTATAGTATAAACATGGCAGACAATTACCCGTTACCTTTCACACCGCCTGCGGTCGTAACAACAGATTTATCATATTCTGATCTGGGCAGAGGGATGATTGCTCAATACTCATTTGCACTGGAAAACAGCCAGGTGATGGATCAGGATAGGGTTTCAAGGAACGAGGAAATGACTCCGGGAGCAAGTTTGTGGAACTTGTCAGCTCAGGCGCACTGGAATATAGGCGGACGGAGAGTTGTCACTCAGTTTAGAACAGATAATGTTTTCAACGCTGTCTACCTTAACCATCTGAGCTTTTACAGAAAACTTAATGCTCCTGAGCCGGGCAGAAATATTCAGCTGATTATTAAAATGATGTTCTAAAGTGATGTTTTAAAGTAAAGTTCAGAAATATTGATATTTTAAAGTATTTGATGTTTTAAAGCGTTATTGCTTTAACAATATGATAATAAGCTTTTTGAATTGATTAAAGTATTAGAGTAGTTAATTTGTTAATTGAAATATATTTAAATATGAAAAGATTGAGATTCTCAGGAATTGTTTTATTATTAACAGTATCCTCATTGGCAACTGTATTTGTTGCATGTGAGAAAGTAGATGTGGATAGTCAGAAGCCTGTTATCAGTATAATTGAACCGTCAACAGATGAGGTGGTAAATCCGGGTGATGCAGTTCATTTTAAAGTAATGTTCTCTGATAATATGGCACTTGCCTCTTATAAGGTGAATATTCACGGGGCGTTTGACAATCATTCGCATAATTCGTCTGTGATGAGTACACGTGCTGCCACAGATAGTATAGCATTTGAGAAAACGTGGCTGGAGACTGATTTTACGGCACTTGGCGAATCACCTATAGCGGGTAAAAAACAGGTTACAGTGGAGCATCAGCATATTGTTATTCCTGCAACTATCAGCAGAACGGTTAACGGGGTAACAGAAGAAATGCCCCTGAAGGAGGGGCATTACCATTTTATCGTTTATTGCACAGACGAATCGGGTCAGGAATCATTCGTTGCAAGTGAGATTTTTATCTCTTATGATGCAGATGGACATCAACACTGACTCTATTATTAATAATTAATTAATACTCTGAGGTCATATAAAACGTGAGCGTTCCTCCTTTAATAATATCGTCATAAGTGATGAATTTCCCGGAATAGGGTGCACCGTTCAGTTCAACCTTTCCGACATACATATTCTCTTCTGACAGGTTTACCGCTTCTGTTGTGAAGGTTTTGCCGTTCTCGAGGTTAATGGTTGTCTTAGGAAACTGTGGAGCACCAAATACCAGTTCACCACCAACAGGATTCATAGGGTAGAATCCCATCGCGGAAAACATGTACCAGGCGGACATCTGACCGCAGTCGTCATTTCCTATTAGTCCGTCTGGTTTATTCTGATAAAAATCTTTGCAGATCTGACGTATAAGCCGTTGAGTATCTTTCGGTCTATCAAGATACATATATATATAGGCGATGTGATGGCTAGGTTCGTTGCCGTGAGCGTACTGGCCAATAAGTCCTGTTACATCAGAAAGTGTACCGGTAGATTCCTGTTCAGTAGTAAAAAGATAATCGAGCACCTTTCCGGCTTCTTCTTTTCCGCCCAGAAGTTCAATTAGTCCCGGAATATCCTGCATAACATGCCATGTGTATTGAAGAGCGTTGCCCTCGGTATAGTGACCGCCAATATTTGAATCAGCATGTGCAAGCTGGTAAGGATCGAACGGATTCAGCCACTCACCTTTTGAGTCTTTAGGCCTCATACTTTTGGTCTCGTTATCGTAATGATTTTTGTAATATCCAGAGCGATTCATGAAGAACTCGTAATCTTCTGTTTTGCCTAGTTTCTTTGCCATAAGCGCAGCACAGTAATCATCAAAGCCGCTTTCAAGCGTGCGGGAAACTGATTCCACGGGAAACAGATCATAAGGGTAATATCCATACTTGTCATACTCCTCCCAGCCTGCGTTTTTATGCTTTCCTTCGGTAAGTGTTTTTTTTATCTCGTTGTAAGCTTTTTCTGCATCAAATCCGTCAAAGCCTTTAAGGTAGGCGTCAACTACCATTGGAACGGAGTGATTGCCAATCATGGTGTATGTTTCCTGCCCCATTAGTGCCCAAACCGGCAAGTGCCCCTTCTGTTCGCTGAATTCCAGCATATTGTTTACCAGATCGTTGATTATCTCAGGACTAAGTATTGTGTACATCGGGAATGCAGCGCGGAATGTGTCCCATTGTGAAAGTGTTGAGAAGTACTTGCCTGTTGGCGACTGTGCAATCTCGCGATTTGGGCCTACATACTTTCCGTCTACATCAGCAATATTGTTTGGCTGTATATATAGATGATAAAGGGCTGTATAGAAGTTTGTTTTGTCGTCATCTGTTCCCTCTATGATAACCCTCGAAAGGTATCTGTTCCACTCGTCTTTTGCAGCTTGATAAACATCTTCAAAATTGCGATCTTCTCCTTCAGCTGTAAGGTTTGCTTTTGCACCTTCAATACCGGTTGTTGACATTGCTACCTTCATATTCAGAACAGAGTTGTCACCCATATCGAAGTTAAGTATATAGCGTGGTGCTTTTTCGCGAGGATCCCTTTTTTCCAAAAGCTCTTTAGAGATAACAGGTTTGTCGAATTCTATCACAAAGTAGTAAGTGCGTTCTACCCACTCGCGTCTGCGGGTAAAGCCTGTAATTACACGATCACTCTCGAAGTTAACCACATTATCAAGTACATGAGTAGAGATGCGATCCTTGCTCCATACAAGGCCATTCTGAAAATCAGCAAGCAGATTAGCAGGTTTATCTGCATTATAGGTGTATCTGTGGTAGGCTACATGCGGTGATGTGGTAACCTCAACCTTTACATCATTGTCGGTGAGTACTACCGAATAATAACCCGGGGAAGCAACCTCAGTTGATTTTTCGAAGCTACTGCTCAGATCGTCACGTTTTTCTCCCGAGAAAGGTTGCATAAGCAAATCACCTAAATCTACAATGCCAGTTCCATTTAAGCGGTTTTGAGAAAACCCGTTTATCTTCTTATCATCATAGAAATAACCTGAACAGTAATCCCATGAGAAGTTGCCTGTTTCTGGCCCCGGCTGCATAAAACCCAGCGGGTAAGTAGCCCCGGGGAAAGTGTGTCCCGTAAATGCAGTACCAATAAACGGGTTTACATATTTAGTAAGATCCTCTTCAGCTGTTTTAGGCTGTACGCTATTATTTGTGCAACCTGATCCCAAGATTATCATGAAAAGAGACGCTACTATTGAAAACGAAAAGAATTTTATTTTTCGCATAACTATAAAAATTACTTGTATAACCTGATTACTTGTCAGGTTGTTAATAAATTACCTTAATTACTTCCTTTAATTCAAATGATAATATTTCAAATGATAATTTGAATTAAACTGATTTTTAATCATCAATTTTTGCTCTTTTGGATTCCCATACAAAATAAATTACCAGAGCTGTAAATGCTACCAGTGCAGTAATCTGGGCACCAACACCATCTGGGTCGCTCCATATTCCAAAATTAAGTGCATTTGCATTTCCGGTAATAAATATAATTAATGCACCGATTACTCCAAACAGAGCTGCTCCTGCGATAAAACCTGATGAGATGAGAATTGCTCTTTGGTGACGTGCATTTGTGAGTTTGGCGTCCTTGCCTTTCTTGTTTATCCAGTGGTTAAGTAATCCGCCCACAACAAGTGGAGTATTCAGCTGGATAGGAATAAACATGCCAAGGGCAAATGCAAGAGGCGAAACGCCAAGCCAGTTTGCCAGGATAGCTATCACAGCTCCCACGGCAAGCAACATCCAGCTAACGCCGCTGCCAGCCATTAGTGGTTCGATAATAGCTGCCATTGCATTAGCCTGTGGTGCTACCATCGGGTTTGGATTCTCTGGAGAGAGAACGAAACCATAAGCTTCGTTAAGAATATATATTACAGCACCTACTGTTGCAGCTGATACAAGTGTTCCGAGAAATTTATATGATTGCTGTTTAGAAGGGGTAGAGCCTATCCAGTAGCCGATCTTAAGGTCGGTAATGAAACCGCCGGCCATAGAAAGAGCGGTACACACTATGCCACCTATGATAAGTGCACTAACCATGCCCTTAGGACCACCAACACCCACACCAACAAGGATAACAGAGATGAGGATAAGTGCCATAAGAGTCATTCCCGATACCGGGTTGGAGCCGACTATCGCGATGGCGTTAGCGGCAACTGTTGTGAAAAGAAATGATATAACAGCTATTGCGATTAGTGCTACAACTGATTGTGTAGGGGTGATATCAACACCTACCATAAGGAATGTGAATACTGCCAGAAGTGTGAATAGCAGGAAAAGAGTAACGACGCTCATTTTAAGGTCACGATCAGTTCTTTTTGTTGTCTGTTGATGAGTGTCTGTAGCAACTTTCTTTCCTGTTGCCATTGAAAATGCAGTCTTTATTGCACCTGATGATTTTATTATACCTATTATACCTGCCATAGCTATTGCACCGATACCGATATTTCTGACATAATTGTTAAATATCATCTCAGCAGACATGGTTTCAAAGGGATTAACACCACCTCCTGCAATTGCACCAAGCGCTCCTATCTCGTTTACAAGAGGCACGAGCACCAGCCAAGAGAGCAGCGAACCGCATACGATTATGAGAGCGTATCTTAATCCTACAAGGTAGCCGAAGCTAAATATGAGTGAGCTCACGTTGAACTTGAAGACCATTTTAAACTGGTCGGCCAGAACTGCGCCCGCGGGAATAATTTTTGTTGTGATAACCTCACTCCAGAGTCTGAACTGAGCGAAGCAGAAATCAAAAAGACCGCCAATGATTCCACTTGTGACCAGCAATTTAGCCTTATTGCCTCCTTTTTCTCCGGTCATAAGTATTTCCGTTGTAGCTGTTGCTTCAGGGAATGGCAGTTTGCCATGCATATCTTTCACAAAATATTTACGGAAGGGAATAAGGAACAGTATTCCGAGGAAACCGCCTAATAGGGAGGCGAAGAATATCTGCCAGAAATCAACCTCAATCTCGGGATATTTTGCCTGAAGAATATAGAGGCCGGGGATAGTGAAAATGGCTCCTGCAACAACAACCCCTGATGAAGAGCCGATTGACTGTATGATGACGTTCTGGCCGAGTGCATTTTTCTTTCTTAATGCTGCTGATACTCCAACGGCTATAATTGCTATGGGAATGGCTGCCTCGAACACCTGACCGATTTTCAGTCCTGAATATGCTGTTGCGGCTGAGAATATTATTGCCATGAGAACACCCATTATAAGAGAATATCCTGTTACTTCAGTTGCAGGTTTATCAGCCGGCAGAACAGGTTTGTATTCCTCGCCCGGTTCTAGTTCACTGTACGCATTTGCGGGGAGTTCTGTTACTTTACTTTCCAAAACTTCTTGGTTTGCTTGCTCTTTTGATTCCATTTTTTTTGAGTTGTCTAATATCGTAAAATCTACTTTTTTTGTTCTGAATTTTGGTAGTCCGTTTCAGTATAAATATCTTATGATTATATACAAACTAAGCTCAGTATCTGAATTGAAAAGCCGAAAATACAAAAAAAAACGTATTTAATAGGCACTAATGATTTCCAATTTAATTAAAATGCGTGCTGATAAATTTAAATAACTCCTTTTATAATAGCATCAGGTAATAGCCGGGTAAGATTTAATTAAGATTATACTAAGGGTGTTCTATGGTTTTTGTGTTAATATATAATGCGTATATTTGTGTTTAAAATCATGTTTTAAATAGCAAAGCGCTAAAAGATATTTGTAGAACACTAATAGTGAGATGATATAATGAATAAAAGGCTTTTTCTTACCGCTGTGACGGTATTATGTTTGTTAACATTACAGGCACAGAATTACAGTTTGTACGATATCCTGGGAGGAAAGTTTTCTCCAAAAGGAGTATCCCCGGTAGTTTCTTCAAGTGACGGTATGCATTATTACCAGTCGGATACTGCGGGAACAGTTGTTGTCAAGTTTGCCTACTCAACCGGGGAGGCTGTTGATACTTTGTTTAGTACACGTACAGCAAGAAACTGTAATTTCGATACTTTCCAGGGATTCCTGGTGAGTGGTGATGAAAACAGGGTGCTGGTTTATCGTGATCGTGAGCAGATCTACCGACGTTCTTTCAAGGCAAACTATTACTATCACGATGTGCGCAGGAACTTAGTGAGGAAGCTTAGCGAACAGACGTCAAAACAGATGATTCCGACCTTCTCTCCTGACGGAAAGATGGTGGCATACGTGATCGATAATGATATTTGGCTGACAAAATTTGACTTTGATACTGAATCAAGGGTCACGAATGACGGTGAATTTAATAAAATCATAAATGGTGCTACCGACTGGGTTTATGAGGAGGAGTTTGGTACAACGAGACTGATGGAGTTTTCACCTGACAACAGACAACTGGCGTTCGTGCGTACTGATGAGTCGCAGGTTGAAGAATTCACTTTTCAGACTTATGAGGAAAATCTATATCCGGATTATTATAAGTTTAAATATCCTAAAGCGGGGAGAGTGAATGCAACTGTTGAATGTAAGGTGTTTGATATCGAATCTCGTGTAACGAGAAATATGGAAGTACCTCTTGATGCTAACGGATACATTCCAAGGATTAAATTTACGAATGCGCCGGATCAGCTGGCTGTGATGACTTTAAACAGAGATCAAAACCGGTTTGATATGTATTTCGTGAATCCGAGATCAACAGTTGCCAAGCTCATTTTAAGAGAGGAGAGCAAATACTATATAGATTCGGAGTGGCTTAATTCAATACATTTCATGGATGACAGGTTTACCTATGTTTCGGAAAGAGACGGATTCAGTCACATCTATATATATGGTATAACAGGCACATTGCAGAAACAGCTGACAAAAGGAAATTTTGATGTGACTGCACTGCTGGCTGTTGATCCGCAGACAGCCACTGTTTTTTATCAGGCAGCTGATGAGTCGCCTCTCAGACGTAATGTCTTTAAGATCAATGTGAATAAAGGAGAGGCGCAGAAATTGTCGCAGCAGCCCGGATTTAATAATGCTACATTTAGTGACAACGGTAAGTTTTATATAAACAGATGGTCAGATTATAAAACTCCTACAGTTATCACTCTTCATGATGCTTCAGGAAGGCAGCTTAGAGTTCTGGAGGATAACCGTGCCGTGCGTGAAGCATTTACTGCTGCAAAATTTCCTGAGCGTGAAGCTATCACTGTTACCGCAAGTGACGGTATTACAAAACTCAATGGCTGGATTCTGAAGCCGGCAGATTTTAACCCTGCAAAGAAATATCCGGTTGTAATGATTCAATATAGTGGCCCAAACTCTCAGGAGGTTGTCGACAGGTATGAAGCGGGATGGTATTATGCACTTCTGAATGAGGGGATTCTGGTTGCCTCTGTTGATGGACGGGGAACAGGTGGCAGAGGTGTTGAATTCAGAAAGGGTACTTACCTGAATCTGGGTATTCAGGAATCGGACGACCAGGCGGCAGCAGCTCGTTACCTTGGTTCACTGCCCTATATCGATGCTGCCCGGATTGGAATATGGGGATGGAGTTACGGTGGTTATAATGTACTTATGAGTATGAGCAGGGGCAACGGTATTTTTAAGGCCGGTGTGGCAATTGCACCGGTAACCGACTGGCGCTTTTATGATACTGTTTATACTGAGAGGTTTATGCGTACTCCACAACAGAATAACAGCGGATATGTTAACGGGTCGGCAATTACTTTGGCAGGTGATCTGCAGGGTAACCTTCTTCTTGTACATGGCACAGCTGATGATAATGTGCATTTCCAGAACTCAATTGAGTATACACGTGCTCTGATCAGTGCTAATAAACACTTCGATATGTTTTTCTTTCCTGATAAGAACCATTTTATTTCTGGTGAAAATACATCCCGATATTTATATGATAAAGTAATTAATCATTTTAAGACTAAACTATAATAAGTTAACGAGTTATTATAGTAAACATATAATTTACAAATATTGCTGACAGTATATTTTATTCTATTATATTTTGGATCGGTGCAGCTCATTTTTAAACAAAAAAGTGCTTCTGTTGTTATTATTGCACGCTTAAATTACAGAGAAAGATAGTAAAGATTATGCGATTAAATTATTTATGCTGGGAGCTACCAAAATAGAGAGAATACTTCGAAATCCGTCGTTCGGACTAATACCGCTGTTAGTTTATTCATTCCTGATTTGCTATATAAATTCACGCATAGCAGTTAGTATTGCCTTGCTTTTATCGCTGACAGGGTTAATTGCAGTTCAGAAACGTAACCGACTGATTTATGATGTTTCAACGCTGACATTTTTGATGGCGATGTTATTATCGTTTTCTACCTTGTCGAATCTTCCTTTTTTGAATAAGTTTATTATTGTAGAGGTGATATTTGTTATCATTCTTATTTTTATCAGATTATCGAAAGGAAGATTATTAACTGTTGCTGCCAGAGACAGGGACAAGGCTTCAAGAAATCTACTAAAAGAGTCGTTCAGGGTAGCATTTCAGTCGCAGTACAGTCTGACCTTTCACCTTATGTTTATACTGCTCTATTATGCTACCGGAAACAGGGAAGCTTCAGTAGTTACCACTACATTCATAATAAGTCTGGCTAAGATAATAATCATTGGACTTATACTTGTTGAGACTACTCGTTTACATCTGCTACGCAAAAAATTATATAAAGAAGAGTGGCTGCCCGTTGTAACAGAAACCGGACAGGTTATGGGCAGAGTGGCCAAATCAGTAACTACAGATTTAAAAAACAGGTTTATGCATCCTGTAGTAAGAGTTGCCCTGATGAGCAAAGGCGAAATATATTTAAAGGAGCGTGATCAGTCGAGAGTTTTGAATCCGGGTAAACTGGATTATCCATTCGAGAGATATATGCAGTATAACGACAAGATTGATGACACTGTAAAAAAAATATTTCGTAAAGAGTGTGGAAACGAAGATTTGCCTTTACGTTTCATGTTAAAATATACTTTTGAGAATGATGTTACAAAGCGGCTTATATTTTTATATGTCTCCGAGGTTAATGATGAGGATCAGCTCAGAGGCCTGAATCTAGATGGAGGAAAATTATGGACTGCCGCACAGATTGAAGATAATATCGGAACAGATATATTCTCAGAATGTTTTGAACTGGAATTTGAGTACCTCAAGAATACCCTTCTTTTAGCACAGCGATTCAAAAAAACATTGTAAATCACTTGCACAATTGAGTGATTATTTGTAATTTTGTGCCGTTTTTCACCTGAAGTGTATCGTTATCAGATGATAATCAATGCTTTATAAAGGCCTTTTGGGTGTGAATCGACATATTAGTGAAAAAGTAATATTAAAAAACAATAATACAGGTAAAAGGAAGTAGAAAATGCCAACAATACAACAATTAGTAAGAACAGGGCGAACTACCCTGAAGGAGCAAAGCAAATCCCGCGCGCTGGATTCATGTCCGCAAAGACGTGGTGTTTGCGTGAGAGTGTATACAACAACACCTAAGAAACCAAACTCAGCAATGAGAAAGGTTGCGCGTGTTCGTTTAACAAACTCCAAAGAGGTGAATGCTTACATCCCGGGTGAAGGACATAACCTGCAGGAGCACTCAATAGTGTTAGTGCGCGGTGGTCGTGTTAAAGACCTTCCAGGTGTACGTTATCACATCGTACGCGGAGCTTTGGATACTGCCGGTGTAAACGGCCGTACTCAAAGAAGATCCAAATATGGAACTAAGCGCCCAAAACCAGGTGCTAAAACAGCAGCAACAAAGAAAAAATAATAAAAAATAATTACTGTTGATATTTTTGGATTAAGCTACTTTATAGGGGTTGAGTAAATAGATTCAGAGGAATTTATTGAAGACAGATAAAAGGCAACCAAACAACAAAAAATTTATAGCGATGAGAAAAACTAAACCTAAAAAAAGGCAGATCCTCCCGGATCCTGTATATGGTGATGTAAGGGTAACAAAATTTGTTAACCACCTTATGTATGACGGAAAGAAAAGTCTATCGTACGACATTTTTTATTCTGCATTGGACACAGTTAAGGCAAAATTGGCCAACGATGAGAAGTCAGCTCTCGAGATTTGGAAAGCTGCTCTTGATAATATAACACCCCAGGTGGAAGTGAAATCACGCCGTGTTGGCGGAGCTACATTTCAGGTTCCCACAGAAATCAGATCGGACAGAAAAGAATCAGTTTCAATGAAAAACCTTATTTTGTATGCACGCAAAAGAGGAGGAAAGACTATGGCTGATAAGTTGGCTGCCGAGATAGTTGATGCTTACAACAGTCAGGGTGGAGCTTACAAACGTAAAGAAGATATTCACAGAATGGCAGAGGCTAACCGTGCTTTTGCTCATTTTAGATTTTAACATAGCAAGAAGGTAAAAAAGATGGCTAAGGGTTCAAAAGAGACTTTAAAATTCACACGCAACATAGGTATAATGGCGCACATTGACGCCGGTAAGACTACTACATCTGAGCGTATTCTGTTTTATACAGGTCTGACGCACAAGATTGGAGAAGTACACGAAGGTGCTGCCACAATGGACTGGATGGAGCAAGAGCAGGAGCGTGGTATCACGATTACTTCAGCTGCTACTACTGCTAACTGGAAATATAAGGACAATACATATAAAATAAACTTAATTGACACCCCGGGACACGTGGATTTCACGGTTGAGGTGGAACGTTCGCTACGTGTGCTTGATGGTGCAGTTGCGGCGTTTTGTGCTGTTGGAGGTGTTGAACCACAGTCTGAAACCGTATGGCGTCAGGCAGATAAATATAAAGTACCGAGAGTAGGTTATATCAATAAGATGGACCGCTCAGGTGCTAATTTCTTTGATGTGGTTCGTCAGATCAGAGAGATGCTGGGTGCTAAAGCTATGCCTATTCAGATTCCTATCGGAGCTGAAGAGAATTTTAAGGGTGTTGTGGATTTAGTTACAATGAAAGCATATTTATGGCATGACGAGACAATGGGTGCAGAATATGATGTAATGGACATTCCTGCTGATCTTCAGGATGAGGCAGAGGAGTGGCGCGAAAATATGCTTGAAACCATTGCTGAATTTGATGATAAACTGATGGAGAAATTCTTTGATGATCCTTCTTCTATTACTGAAGAGGAAATCAGGAGTGCTATCAGAAAGGGTACAATTGCAATGGAGATTAACCCTATAATTTGCGGATCTTCATTCAAGAATAAAGGTGTTCAGACACTACTTGATTCAGTTTGCGCGTATCTTCCAAGTCCACTTGATACTGAATCGATCACAGGTACAGATCCTGATGATTCTTCGGTAGAGCTGGTACGTCATGCTGACCCGGATGAGCCGCTAAGTGCACTTGCATTTAAGATTGCAACTGACCCTTATGTAGGACGTCTTTGCTTCTTCCGCGTGTATTCCGGAGAAATCGAAGCAGGGTCTTATGTTTATAATCCTCGCTCTGGTAAGAAAGAACGTATTTCACGTCTTTTCCAGATGCACTCAAGCAAGCAAAATCCTAAAGAATTTATCGGTACCGGTGATATCGGTGCAGGTGTAGGATTTAAAGATATTCGTACCGGTGATACTCTTTGTGATGAGAAGAATCCGATTATTCTGGAGGCTATCGACTTCCCGGATCCTGTTATCGGTATTGCAGTAGAGCCTAAGACTCAGAAGGATCTTGACAAGCTTTCTAATGGACTTGCCAAGTTGTCTGAAGAGGATCCTACTTTTACTGTTAAAACAGATGAAGATACAGGCCAGACAGTGATTTCCGGTATGGGTGAACTACACCTTGAAATCATTATCGATCGTTTGAAACGTGAATTCAAAGTTGAGGCTAACCAGGGTCGTCCTCAGGTTACATACAAAGAGGCTATCACTAAAGCTGTCGAACTGCGTGAAACATATAAAAAGCAGACAGGTGGACGTGGTAAGTTTGCCGACATGATTGTACGCGTTGAACCGGCTGATGCAGACTTTGAAGGTAACTTGCAGTTTGTAGACCAGGTGAAGGGTGGTAATATTCCAAAAGAATATATTCCTTCTATTCAGAAAGGTTTTGAACGTGCAATGAAAAATGGTGTGCTTGCAGGATATGGAATGGATAAACTAAAAGTGACAGTGATAGATGGTTCATACCACGCTGTTGACTCTGACCAGTTATCGTTTGAGGTTTGTGCTATGCAGGCGTATAAGAGTGCAGTTGAGAAAGCCGGACCAGTATTGCTCGAGCCTATAATGAAGGTTGAAGTGGTTACTCCTGAAGAGAGTATGGGTGATGTTATCTCTGACCTGAACAAGAGACGCGGACAGGTTGAAGGAATGGAATCTAACCGTTCGGGAGCCCGTGTTGTAAAAGCTAAAACTCCGCTTGCTGAGATGTTTGGTTATGTAACAGCACTTAGAACGATTACTTCGGGGCGTGCAACATCAACTATGTCATTTTCACATTTCGAACCTGTTTCGGCTTCAATCGCGAAAGAAGTATTAACAGAAGTGGGTGGCCGCGTAGATTTGATCAAATAATATAAATATATATGAACCAAAAAATCAGAATCAAACTGAAATCTTACGATTATAGTCTCGTTGATAAATCAGCAGAGAAAATCGTAAAAACCGTAAAAGCTACGGGTGCAGTGGTAAGCGGACCAATTCCATTACCCACACACAAGCGCATATTTACAGTAAACCGTTCGACTTTCGTGAATAAGAAATCACGCGAACAGTTCGAACTTGCTTCTTTTAAACGTCTAATCGACATCTACAGCTCAACAGCTAAAACAGTTGATGCGCTTATGAAGCTTGAGTTGCCAAGCGGTGTTGAAGTAGAGATAAAAGTGTGAGTATCAGAGGTAATTATAATTAATAACAACTAGAGAAATGCCAGGATTATTAGGAAAAAAAATCGGAATGACTTCCGTTTTCAGTGCCGAGGGAAAAAATATTCCATGCACTGTTATCGAAGCTGGTCCTTGTGTGGTTACTCAAGTGAAGACCGTTGATAATGACGGTTACGACGCTATTCAGCTAGGGTTTGTTGAAAAGAAAGACAAACATACCGTGAATGCTGAAAAGGGTCACTTCAAGAAAGCAGGAGTAACTCCCAGGAGACACTTGGTCGAGTTCAAAGGTTTTGGGAACGAATATAAAGCGGGTTCCGAAATAAATGTTGAAATCTTTAAAGACACCGTTTATGTTGACGTTGTAGGTACATCAAAAGGTAAGGGATTCCAGGGTGTTGTGAAACGTCACGGATTTTCAGGAGTTGGTGAATCAACACACGGACAGCACAACAGGTTGCGCGCACCGGGTTCAATTGGTGCTGCATCATATCCTGCAAAGGTGTTTAAGGGAACCCGTATGGGTGGACAAATGGGTAATGAACGTGTAACCGTTCAGAACTTACAGATAATTAAAGTGATTCCGGAGCACAACCTTCTTTTAATTAAAGGATCAGTTCCCGGAGCAAAAGGTTCAATCGTAATAATTGAGAAATAAAATGGAATTAGCAGTATATAATATCAAAGGAGAGGTGACAGACAAAAAGGTGACACTCGATGATTCCATTTTCGGGATTGAGCCTAATGAGCATGTTATCTGGCTGGATGTAAAGCAGTATCTGGCTAACCAGCGACTGGGAACGCACAAATCGAAAGAGAGAAATGAAATAACCGGCAGTACACGTAAGCTGATCCGCCAGAAAGGTGGTGGCGGTGCACGTCGTGGTGATATTAAATCACCGTTACTTGTAGGTGGTGGACGCGCTTTTGGACCAAAACCAAGAGATTACAGTTTCAAGGTAAATAAGAAAACCAAAGCATTAGCCCGTAAATCAGCTCTTTCTCTGAAAGCAAAGAATAGTTCAATTGTAATTGTTGAAGATTTTGTGTTTGATACACCTAAAACTAAAAGTTTGGTTGAGCTTACAAAGAGTCTGCAACTAGCTGATAAAAAGCTACTTTTCGTTTTGCCAAGTCAAAATAAAAATGTATATTTGTCGGCTCGAAATTTAGGAAAAGTTAATATTGTAACAGCTTCAGATTTAAATACATATGCAATTATGGATTCAACAAATCTGGTAATGACTGAGTCATCTGTGGCTGCGATTGACAACCTTTTTAAAGCATAAGGAGAAAAAAAATGAGTGTAATAGTAAAACCAATATTCACTGAAAAGCAAACTGCAATTACTGATAAGTATGAAAACCGTTATGGTTTTATTGTAGTTCCTTCTGCTAATAAGGTGGAGATCAAGAAAGCAGTTGAAGCGCTTTACAATGTACATGTTGAAAGCGTGAATACAATGCGTTATGATGGAAAAGAGAGAAGCCGATACACAAAATCGGGAGTCGTAACAGGACGTACGCCATCATATAAAAAAGCAATCGTAACCTTGAAGAAAGGTGAAACAATCGATTTATTCAGCAATATTTAAAAAGAAATGGCAATACGTAAACTAAAGCCCACTACACCGGGGCAAAGACACAAGATTATCGGTTCATTTG
>JAQUIZ010000178.1 GCA_028683355.1 Fermentimonas sp. | reverse complement strand
GAGGCTCTCGTTTTATTTTTAAACAATCATTATTAAACCACGTGTCAATTTCGCCAGTGTTGAACAGATTTAATAAAACCAGTGTTCTTAAAGACTTAATCTTTTGAGCTCCATCAACTTCAACTTCACTTAAAGCATCAATACACTGACAAGCTTCATAATATTTGTCGTCGTCTATGGCCTCCAGTAGTGTGAGCTGTCTTGTATAATCTACTCGAGTTTTTAGCGAGACCCTTGATTCTAGATTACTACTTTGATAATCATCTGGAACAATTAACAATAAACTTTCATGTTCCGGCAAAACTACCGTATTTCTTATCAATTTTCCAATTTGTGAGGAATACACTGTACTTGCTTGATAAATATCATTTTCGTTAATAATATAATATGTTATACTTGGGTAATCTCTCAAATCCACAACTTTATTATCAGATTCCAGAATTGCTCTAATCTCCTTAATTGAGTCCCCTAACGCTTCGTTATTTCCTTCTTTTCTCCATCTCCAAGGTATATCTAAAGTTGCTCTGTAACTAAAATCCTCTAAATCGTTCTCTAAATCAACAAGTGTATCGTTAAAGTCAAAAATACCCTGCATACCGTCCCCTATGAGACGTGTCGGAAGGACTTCCGACAGAAACTTAATAATCTGATGCTGCTTTTTCGTGCAATCCTGATATTCGTCTACAAACAACCCATCGTAAGTGCACATCACGATCCTCTTAACTGAATCAAGACTAAAAAGGCCGATCGCATTTTCAATAATCGTATCAAAGTATCCCTTTTCCTCTTGTGGAGGGATCTCGGCACTATCACAAAAAGCCAGTACATATTTTTGAGCAAATCCAGTGATTGTTTCAATGTGATACTTGGACGATTCCACACCCCTATCACTCACTTTCTCCTTAATTGAAGCAACTCCAGCATGCGTGTGAGTTAATATAAGTTGCTTCTGATTATCAGGCGTATGTCTGAGACACTCGGCAATTGAATATGTTTTGCCATATCCAGCAGGTGCTACCAGTAGGCTTTTAGATGACGATATGAAAGCCACGTAGTTCATTCCCTGTCAATCCAATTAATCAAGGCATCATATTGTGATTTTAAACGAGTACCCCCTATTTCATTCAACGAGCCAAACCATACCTTTCCTAGCTCTTCTCCATGACCTATACTCTTGAACCAACCTTTTTTCTTGTCTTTACCTTTTGCTTCCAGCCCAATCAATTCCCTTGTCATTTTGATATCCTCCAGTTCATATAAACTCCTTATTGATAGACGATCAAATACACTTTGTTCACCGGAAGTATCTTTCGCATATTCTAACAAACTCGTCACTTTATCCCACGGTAAATCATTAAATAACTGCTGTTCAATAGCATTATTTTCGGCGCAATCAACCACTTCAATCCCATTTTCGGTTAGTTCCTTTTTCTTTTCATTAATCGTATCATTATCCGAATCACAGAAAGCACAAACATCAAAGCCGGCCTCATTAAATTTGAGGCAATAATCCACAAAACAATTACCTGTTCCATCCACCAAGGAAATAGCTCCCAATTCCAAGCTTCTTTTTTCGGTTGCTATCATATGATCGTTCAATGCCCTACATATACCCACCTCCGTAGCTCCTTCACATACAATTACCCTTCGTGAGAAAAAAGCATTTGGATTATTTCTAAGACAACCCTGAAAATCTTCATCAAATACTACTAATTTGTTTGCCCCTCCATTTTTTAAGAATAAGTTATTATACTCAAGTTCAACCAATACGTTATTTGAGTGTGTCGTGATAAATACCTGGCCTCTATTCATTTCTTTCAACTGGTTAACTAAGAACTTTACCCGGTCAGGTTCCAACCCCTGTTCAATCTCATCAATCAATATAATCCCACCCTCAACAGTAGCAAGTGCTAATTGAATCGCAATGGACAGAAGCCTCTTCGTACCTTTGCCTTTCAACCTAATAGGAATGTCATTTTCATCGTGAAGCGAAATATTACCCTCCTTCACTAGAAAATTTTTAAAATCAATAAGTGCTTTCAATGCCTCCATCGACAACCCCAGACCTTGAGCAAAAACCTTTATACGCTCTAACAATGTGTTGAAAGGTTCAAATATCTCCGGGTTATTAATGCTTTCGTAAGCCCCCCTGTTTGCATCAACAATAATTTGATCCGTATCAATCTCTTCCCCTTCCCTCTTTAATAGAGAATACAATGGGCTTCCTTTTCCCCATGATAAATGCCTATCAATATAATCATTTACAATAAAGGTGTTTAGCTTTGACCTATCGGACGCCCTTATCTCAATATCCTCTTGATTATCCCTCCCGTTTATAACATGCCACTTCGGCTCAAGATCGCTCTCAACGGTTAACCGAATAGTTAGTAAATCTTTACCCTCAGCACCTTCAGCCGATATATCATCAAAGATTTCGTTATTCCTATTCAAAATCCTTTTATGTAAGCCGAACTTCGATTCTTTTAGCAAATCGGACGGCAAGTCATACAAACTTGCCTCAATAATTATAGGATTCTCGGTATCACCATTGAAAAAATCCGTATCATAAAATCGATAATCCCAACTTGGTGACAATACAGCAACGATTGCTTGTAACAGAGTTGATTTGCCCGAGTCACCTCTACCGATTAAACAAACAAAAAAGTTAGCATTGAAAACATGTTCAAACTCTTCAATACATCTATAATTATTAATCTTTAAAGTATGAATTTTAGCCATGATATTAACAAATTAATTCTCTTGATTCGAGGTTTAAACTTCACCCCATCTCTGCTAAAAACTCAAAAGTGTTATCTGAACAATTTTTCCAAGTGAAACCTACAGCGGAGGTATATGCTTGCTCTGCATACTGCTGACGTAACTCTTTGTTCAATAAAAATTCTTTAAGAGTGCGATAAATAGAATCTGCATCCAATGGATTAAAATAAAAACCGTTTTCTTTCAGCACTTCCGGCATTGGACCTTTATTTGAACAAGCAATGGGAAGTCCGGCCGACATAGCTTCTAGCATGATAATGGGTTGATTTTCGCAAGACGAGGCAAAAACGAAACCATCAACTTCTTTATATACCTTGTCTAACTCCTCATACGGCACCAGACCTCTATATTTTACAACACCATGTTTATCATTTATTAGAACCCTGTCCAATTTACTATATGCTTCATCCACTTTTGCACCCACTAAATCTAATTGAACTGCAAAACCTTCCTCACGCAATCTCAATACCGCTTCTGCCACATTCCATTGGTGTTTATACATAGTAACAATAGAAACATACAGTAACTTAAAAGGATGTTCAAAACTGTATTCTAAAATAGTTTTCTGCTTCTTGGGTGGATGCATAAAACGAAATCCGATACCATGTGAGATTTTTTTCTTAAAACCGTTTATGCGAATAGTATTTTCAATATAACGACGTGCATAATCTGTAAGGAAAATCACCCCCTTCGACTTTTTGAAGGTGTACGATTGAGTAAGACGCAGTATAGCAAAACGCAACCGTGTAGTAAAACTCCGAAAACGTAATGCTTCTTCTTTCTCAAAAGGCAACATATTCTGGCTCATGCTTACTATGTTTGAAAAAGATCCTAAAAAGGTACCACCCGGCACAAACAGCACATCAACCTTTTCTTTACGAGCCAAACCCGTAAGTACAAACATCTGAAATAAAAATGAATGAAGCAACGACCTATTCATCATCGGATGCGTATGCTTCACCAACCACGGTTTATCCTCAAGCAAGTTAAGTGTATGCTCTTTCGACCATATCAACACTTTGGTAAATCCATGATTTTCAGGATCAGCATGACGAATTATTTCTCTAAGGTGTGTAAGTCCTCCCCCACTTTGAATATTTGAAGCTTCAATACCGAGTATCATGTTTATAGCTTTTTATTTATCGACAAGAAATACTTAACATGACTTTTTGGCCAATAGGCCTCAATATGCCTTCTGTTAATCACTGCCCCATGATATGATAAGTAATTCTTATAATCTGTTCCACTGAAGATAAATTTATGATAATTCTGAGTGATTCTTAACGCCCTTTCTGGGAAATGTTGAAACTGACCATATGTCCAAGCAAAATAATCACAGTCGTAATTCAACTTACTTTCTAAAATTTTCTTATTCAAAACAAGCTGATTCTCTATCTCCAGATCACTCAAATCTGCTAAATTCAGATGATCCAACGTGTGTGCTCCAATCACATGACCTCTATTGTGAAGATCGGTTACTTGACCCCAGGTCATTGGTTTTTTTGTATAAGTATTAATTCTTCTGTTAAAATTATTTTGATACGATTCATCGGATTCAATGTAATTTGAATTGATGAAAAATGCAGCATTGCATCCATATTTTTCTAATGTGGGAGCAATTACTGTATGACATTCTTCAAAACCATCATCGAAAGTAAAAGCAACCATACATTGATTTTGATCAATCTTACCTGATGATATCATCAGTGTTGCTTCCT
>JAQUIZ010000177.1 GCA_028683355.1 Fermentimonas sp. | reverse complement strand
ACGGCAAGGGGTGAATTTTAAGTTTCCGGTTCCTGATGCTTGCCCAAACCCGGAATGTTTAATACCAATACCCCCGAAAAAGCACGGTTTCTATGAGCGTAATTGTCTTGATGTCACCTATCGTGATTATTTCATGGTTTTCGTACCCCCTATTTACAGAATCTGTACCATCAATTCATGCTAATGATACCGTTAGTTTTTAATTGGATACCGCTTCGATTAAAAAGCGGTATCCACAGAAGTTTTATGCCCTTATGCCCGCTTGGCGAGAAACTCACGCATATTTATGTCCCCAGAATAAAGCTGATAAGATTTATGGATGATTCGATCCATGATGGAGTCGGCAAGGACTCCACCGCCCAGTCTGCCGTGCCAGTCTTCTACCTTGTACTGTGTGCAGAAGAGGGTGGAATACCCAAAATAAACATCTTATATTGAAAGCAAATTTGATTATTCTCCAGAAACTATTCTATTTTGATTGCTGAATACTCCTTCGACGGAATGACAAAATCTTTGCAGAATGCGATCATTTCACTACCTTTGGTTTTTTTTGCAGCTGTATAACTAAGTGTCAATAATCTTTTTTCAATATCATGATACATTTCTATGATATTTGGCGTATAGTCATATGTCAAAATCCATTTGCAATCTAGTCCTTGAATAAACTGAGATAATATTTCATGGTCATGATGAGTATAATAATTGACATACAATGCCGCACCCTTATTATAATATGGTGGATCAAAATATATTAATGAATGGTCATCTATCGACGGCTTGATAGCTGTTACAAAATCAATAGCATCATCGTTATGCACTAATATTCGTTTACCATACAATGCAATTTTCTCTATTCGCTTTATTAAGTCATTTTTGTTATATCGGACATCCATTTTCCAAGCTCCGGCTTGACTTTTTCCTCCTATCACACCTCCCTTAATTATGCCTGAACGGTTAGTTCTATTAAGGAAAAAGGTCGAGAATGCCAAATCAATCATGGCAACATTATCTTTATTATTTTGGATATTTTTTTGCTTTTCCCATTCTTCCATTGTTACAGGTGAATCCATTATTCTTTTACATAATTCATCAGTATCGTTGAGAACAGTGTACCAAAAGGAATATATGGACTTATCGATATCATTTATTACAATTTGATTTACATATTCACGAAATAAAAGGTGCAACCCAATGC
This sequence comes from Fermentimonas sp., assembly GCA_028683355.1. GTDB lineage: Bacteria > Bacteroidota > Bacteroidia > Bacteroidales > Dysgonomonadaceae > Proteiniphilum. The sequence continues at coordinate 3,302 of JAQUIZ010000177.1, read as the reverse complement.
TTGCACCACCAGCAAATGGCTCAATATAGGTACCGCCCTGAATATCATTTTGTATGATGGCATCTTTTATAAAGTTTGCTAATTTCTTTTTACCACCCGGATAACGCAATGGTGATGGAAAAACCATGTTATTTACCTCCAGACATTTTCTATGAATGGCCACATGTCATCCCATGCAGACTTTAAGTCAACGCTGGAAGGAGTAATATCCTTATTGTGAACATAAGAATGAAATGTTTTGATTGATTGGGTTTGAATAGAACTACTAACCATTAGTCGCGCGGAACGCAATTCATTTTGGTTCATTAAAGATTTACTTTCAAAATCATCTGATATTGCTTCAATTTTCTTCGATAGTTTACTATTTTCATTTACACCATTGAGGTTATTTCTATTAATATAACAATCAGCGCTTAGCTCAATAAACACACGGAAAAGAACAGATGTACCATTTGGGTAGCTATCAATATCTAGCGATTTTAATTCATTAAATATTTTGACTATTCGAGGATGAGATATTGTTAACTTATGTTGTGCTGGTATAAGCGTTTTTCTATTTATTGGATAACTTTTACCACGATTTGAAGATGAAGATCCTGTGGGGATATTTTTTTTGCGGTTTTCTTCTGATCCATTTAGTGGAGTTTGCAAAGTTGACCCACCATTAGAGTTACTCCCCAGCTTTGCATTATTTTTTACATAATCATTAACATTGTCTAATTCAGTGTTACGCGATACAGAATCGCTTTGATCAATTCTAGTTTTTAATGTCTCAATGTATTTTCTTCTATCTTCTTTATAATAGATACTTCCTACAGTCAAATTGCCAGAGGATAAATCATATAATACTTCCAAAAGATATTTGTTTACACTTCCCGGTAATGAAAAAACACCGTTTTCACTAGCAATACCCAAAATACTCCTAACGTCAGGGTCACCCATAAGACGATCAAAATTCGTCTTCTTGATCTCATCAAATCTATCCTTATATTTTTGAGGGATATCTTTATGTTTCTTTAACTCGTCAAGAAATAAGATCCGTGCGTCTAGTTTCCCGTTTGTTTGCATTCGAAATCTACTGGTCTGTTGACCATCCCAACTAACCGTACCCGCTCCATCATTTTGACCTGTATGTTTTAATCGAATCCATTCATTTAATAATTCTTCATCATTTATAATCACACAAGGGATATTCTCCAAAATATTTCTATCAATGCTTGCATTAAGTTTTTGGAATTCCTTTTTGATTTTCGGATAATGTCCAGCAAGTGAGGGTTCATTAGCTATTTTAAGAGCTGTTATCCTTCTATTTCCTTCTTTTACAAGCCATTGATTTCCTTGAGGTTGAACAAGGACTATGTCTGTCGGATTTAATCCAAATTCTGCAATATGTTGAGCCAAAGTCGCCAATTTATCTTGCTGGTCCTCTATCATGGAAGCTATGGCCTCTGTCTGGTGTTTAACCGGATTAAAGCGTGGATTCTTGGAATTAAGCAGCAACTCAGTAATTTTTAGTTGTCTATATTCATATTTTTGCCTTTTCATCGTAACACTCCTTAGTTACACAATCCCTTAGATAGTTCATAAAGCGTTAACTCTATTACTCCAGAAGCCAGCCCTTATCAATCCTGCCACTGTGGTCACTACCACTCATGGAAACGCTTCCATAAGAAATAGACTATCAGCCTTTCCCCAGAACCGGATAAGCCTTCAACCGCAAACCCTATTACTCCATCATCAACAAATCCCAGAAGGTCCCACTCTGCAGTCACCTTGTCCGTATCCTCAGCTAGCAAGCCACTTCCCGACCCAAGCCTCCAGCACCGAATATAATCAGCTGTTTTAATTCCCTCATTTTTCAACCTTTTATCAATTCCTCGTCCGCAGCAAATGTAACCCCCTGCCTTCGGCCTTATGACGCCAAGCCTGTCCCTAGCCGTCCATATCCAACTTGAATTGTGGTTAACTCATGCTCAATTAATCTAATTGCATATGTACCGGTTGGATATAATTCCTGTTGCTTCCCCGCAAGGTAAAATATACCATGCCCGAAACCTTCCATCTATTCCTTGTTTATGAATCACTGGTCGCCGCTGCTTGGCAGGGCATCCAGTTAATGGATATACTCTGTTTTCCAAGTACGAAGTATTAACCCTTATCTAACCCCTCTCCTGCTCTTACTCCGCTCGCACTCTTTCTCTCAGCTTCACCTAAAGACTTATCCCTTAACTTCCCTGCTGCGGCAGCCACCAAGAAAGAATTAAAGAAAGCCAACGCATACATTGTCCAGTCCCTGCAATTCCCTCCAGAAGCAAGATTGGCAACAATAAGTATTACAAATGCACATAATGCCGCATATAAATCCGTTCCCCATTTCCACCAGTTGCAATCATCAATTAATCTGTTAGTATATAACACGATCAAAAAAGTAATCATTGCAGCCCCGGATAACGTCATCAATGTTGTCCATGAAAATAAACTGTCTGCCATGCATACCCAATCCTCCGTTTTCCCCCACTCTTTGGCTAAATCATTCCCATCTCCGACAAAACTTCCACAGCCTTGTCAATTGAATCTTGGGATATTTCCCATCCAAATTGTTTGGCCTCATTAGCAACCTCATAAGGCTGTATAGCAGTATTACTTTCCTTCATTATATGATAAGTTTTCGCCGCAATAGAAAGCGAAACATAATCCTCAGCCCCCGCCTGGGAGAGCTTCTCTAAACAACTCTTGATTTTCCTGTATTCATCCGATTTTTACAGGACTTCTATGAATAAATCCATGAACCGGATCTCTTATTTCGCGTATTATCACTCACCTCCAAGATACTAAATTAAATTAGAGGGTTCGCGATAGTATATATAATTACCTGCCAATGATGGTTAATATTTCTGATTACGGTAAATATTAGTTGGGCAAGTAAGCGTAAAACCTATAAATAACTTATATCGTCTCCGCCTTGGTATTTCAAAGGTTTTCTGCCTGTACTTTTGCAGCAATAACTCGGGGCCTGACCCCGAGTTATTGTTACAAATTCTCCCTATACCACTCAATAGCCGCCTCAATCCCCCGCTCGAAGCTCCAGTCCGGCTCATATCCCAGCAGCTCTCTTGCCTTACCAATATCGGCATTAGAATGTTTAATATCCCCTGGCCTAGCTGGCCCAAATATCGGCTCAATAAGTTTATCCAGTGCCTGGCACAACTTATGGTATATGTCGATTAGATATTCACGCCCGCCGTAGGCGATATTGAACGCCTGGCCGGCGGCCTCTGACGGGGCTAAACAGGCTTTGAGGT
>JAQUIZ010000051.1:5412-19073 GCA_028683355.1 Fermentimonas sp. | reverse complement strand
GTTGAACAGGCATTTGTTGTTTTAAGTAGTATATCATTATTATTTAGTCAACAGAAAAAATACGGTAACACCTTAGATTTATTTAAATGAAATAAGAACACTCACGTTTTTTGTTATTTCAAGATATTTTTCTATATCTTTGGAATTGTTACCGTCATCATCTAATCTATTATTAAAATCCCTCATCAATGGTCTTTTATTGAATATGATTTAATAATTTGAAAACACTAAAAGAAGATGAAAAAGATTAACCGTCGTGATTTTTTAAACTACACCGGATCGGCGTTGGCATTTACCGTAATTCCCAGAAATGTACTTGGAGGTGTTGGATTTGTAGCTCCAAGTGATAAAATAAACATTGGACTTATTGGAGTAGGAATGCAACAAATGGGCGAATTAATAAATTTGATTCCTGATGAAAGAATTCAGGTAGTTTCTGTTTGTGATCCAAACAAATATCCGGTAGGATATCATCAGTGGGGACCGGGTAGCAGTTTGAAAAATAGTGTAAGAAAACTGCTGGGTGATTCCACCTGGGGAGGTGAAGTCAATGTGACTGCAGGACGTGATTGTGGCCAGAGTTTTGTAAATAAATACTACGCAAAAGTACGAAACATTAACAATTATTCAGGATGCTCTGCTTATTCTGATTTCAGGGAAATGCTGGAGAAAGAAAGCAATATAGATGCAGTAAAAATTGTTGTTCCGGACCATGCTTATCCTCCTATTATTCTTAAAGCTCTTGATAATAACAAACACGTTATAGCTCACAAGCCATTGGGGAACACGGTTTCTGAAACCAGAGCTGTTTTTAAGGCAGTTAAAGAAAAGCCCAATCTTATAACTCATATGCTTGCATGGAGTGCCATTCATGACAGGTATCAGACTGTAAAAAAATGGATAGATGAAGGAGTTATTGGAAATCTGAAAGAGATACATAACTGGTCTTACCGCCCTGTCTGGCAACAGTGGCAGTCGACTTTTAATGACCGCCCGGAAATACCAGAAGGTTTTGATTGGGACTTATGGCTTGGTGCATGGCCCGATAGACCTTACCATCCAAACTATACGCATACAGTTTATAGAGGGTGGTATGATTTTGGAGCCGGAAGTATTGCTGATATGGGAATTTACAGTTTATGGCCTCTTTTCACTACTTTCGGAATAGAAGAACCTCCATTTGCTGTAGAAACTATGGGAACTACAACTAAAACTATAGGAGAATTTGATGAAATGAAGGATGTTCCAAATAATGTTGCATTCCCATTATCTTCTGTAGTAAGATGGAAATTTAAAGAATTTAAAAAGAACGGTCCTTTTGATCTTTTCTGGTACGATGGCGGCATGAGACCTCCTACTCCACCAGAATTAGATATTGATAATAAGTTATTCGAAAGTGAAGGAATGATGTTTGTTGGGGATAAAGGTAAAATTTTAGGAGGATTCAGATGCGAAAACCCGGTCATAATTCCTGAATCAAGAATGATTGAAGTGACTGGTAAAAAGGAATTAGAGCGGATTCAACAAAATGCTAATTCTACTGATGTATGGATTGAAGCTATTTTAAACAATAAGCAATCACCTGGTAATTTCTTGAGTTCATGGCCAATAATAGAGACAGCACACTTAGCCACTGCAGCGTTTAGAACAGGCAGGAAGATCACTTATGATCACAAAAATATGAAAGTGACAAATATTGAGGAAGCAAATCAATATTTACATCGTTCCGAATACAGAAAAGGTTGGGAAATATCATGACTAAACCAGAATAGCTCTAAATAATTTAATAATTAAGATAAACTAAATAGTATGGAAAAAGTATCACGCAGAGGTTTTATTGAAAAATCGCTGGCAATTGGAGCCGGTTCATTTATTGCACCTTCGTTATTAAAAATTCAATCGGCACAATCTAAAAACAGTGCATTGACTACTGCAAATTCTTTGTGGTTAGGGAAAAACGATATTTCATTGGCTCAATGGTCTTTAGTTGACGAGGTAATGAAAGGAGAATGGAAAACATTGGATTTTCCCAGAATCGCACGTGAAGATTTTGGAATAAACGGTATTGAGTTCGTAAATACACTATTTGAGGTTCCCATTGCAAGCTATCTTAACCGACTCAAAAGAAACGCAGAGGAATATGGCGTTAAAATGGTACTGATTATGGTTGATGCAGAAGGTGAAACTTGTACTCCATCTAAAGAAGAGAGAAAACAGACAGTTATAAATCACCGCAAATGGATAGATATTGCTCAGTATCTTGGATGTCATGCGATTCGCACAAACTGCATCGGAGTAAAAGATATTGATAAAGAAGAAGCTCTTAAATGGTCGGCTGAAACATATAGCATGATGCTTGAGCACTCTATACCTGCTAATATCAGCATACTAATTGAAAATCACGGAGGTGTATCAAATGATGCTGATTGGCTGGTTTCTTTGATGAAAGAGGTCAATAGTAAGTATTTTGGTGTTCTCCCTGACTGGAGACAACCCGGCTCTGAGTTTGATAATGTAGGATTTCTGGAAAAGACTCTGCCTTATGCAGGTGGTATGTCTTTTAGAAATCAGCCATCAGATGAACTTACAGCAAAAATGATAAAAATGACTTATGACAGTGGCTTTAGAGGATGGTATGGTATCGAATCCAGTGGTCGTGAGAATATTATAAAGAGCAAGGAACTACTTTTGAAGAATTTGCCGATGTAAATAATACATTTCAATTGTTATAATACAGGAAAATGTTATTCAATAAAAAGTAAATTCAAAGTAATGGAATTTAATATCGAAACTATCAGCGCTGTTGCACTTGGAATTGGTTTAAGTGCAAGTGCCGGTTTCAGAGTATTTATACCACTACTTGTTGCAGGAATTGCATCTCATCTTGGAATATTATCATTAGGTGAAAGTTTTGAATGGATGGGATCAATTCCTGCACTTATTTGCTTTGGTGTAGCAGCTGTTTTAGAAGTATTAGCATATTATATTCCATTTGTTGACAATTTGATAGATAGTATAGCCACACCTCTTTCTGTTGGCGCAGGCACTTTACTTATGACATCAGTGTTTCCGGCAGAAAATGAGTGGATGAAATGGATATTAGGATTTATTGTAGGTGGCGGAGCAGCAGCAACTATTCAAAGTGGAAGTGCAATTACACGGTTGCTGTCTACTAAATTTACAGGGGGAATTGGTAATCCCGTAGTTTCTACAACCGAAGGAGTAGCAGCTACGGGATTTTCAGTCTTGGCACTAATTGTACCTATATTAGTTGCAATTATTGTAGTAATATTTATCATTACTATTCTCCGTGCAGTATACAGGAAACTCCTCAGAAGAAAGAAACAGCAATCTCAGTAATGCAACCTTCTGTTAATCTCTTCCAAGTTAAAATATTCAGGATCAAACTTTTCATCTAGCCAATCTTTATAATTCTCATAATATTTATGTTCGGGGTTTTTTAAAATTACCAGAATGTCATGATATCCATGTATTCCGCCACAGTCTTCAGGGGGACAGCTCATTTTACCTTCAATGCATAAAGGATATTTTGTTTGAGGATTTGCAGTAACTATTTCTTCCAGAAAAATATCATGTTCCCATCTGTCTCCATAATCATATTCATAAGTAATCTTGTCATGCTTCTTACTAAGCAGATCAGATACTGTTAAACCTTTATAGTCTTTTTTTCTGTTTTCATCCCAAAAAACATCTCCTTCAATTTTCAGTGTGTAAAATGTGTTGTCTTTTTCGAATTGATGAAGATGTGAATTTTCCCATCCCATAGATATCTGTATCACTTCATGAAAGTCAGATAGTGGCATGTCTGAAGGAACTAATATTCTTCTCCAGATTTTAGGTTTACTGCCTCTAAGTACGATTTGAATCTGAAAAATTTGATCATTCATACCGTTATGTATTAAATGGTTGAGTATTGGTTACAAGTTTACAATTATTCAGAGAACTACAATAACAAACTATGTAATAATTATAAAACAATGTTCCTATTAAATTAGTTTTTCATACTTTAATTAAAACACATTAACAGAGAATATTATTAAGTTTTTATTATGTTTGCACTCATATTTGAAATATTTTTATTTTCTTATCATATATATTAAATCATATGACAAACGAATACTTACTCGAGATATGCGCAAACTCAGTTAAAAGCAGCATTGAAGCACAAAAAGGTGGAGCCTATCGTGTAGAGTTATGTGCCGGAATACCGGAAGGTGGAACTACTCCATCTTATGGAGATATAGTATTGGCGCGTGAACTTTTGAAAATTAAGCTTAATGTAATAATTCGTCCTCGAGGTGGTGATTTTCTCTATAATGATCTTGAACACAAAATCATGCTAAAGGATATTGAAAATGCTGGCAGATTAGGTGTTGATGGAGTTGTTTTTGGCTGTCTGACCGCTGAAGGTGATATTGATATGAAAAGAAATAAGGAACTTATTGAAGCTGCCGGGGATATGAGCATTACATTTCACAGAGCATTTGATATGTGCAGGGATCCTTTTGACGCTCTTGAAAAGATTATTGAGTTGGGATTTGACAGAATTCTGACTTCAGGTCAGCAGCCAAAGGCAGTAGAGGGTATAAATCTTCTTAAAGAACTAGTTAAAAAAGCCGGTGACCGCATCATAATAATGCCTGGCAGCGGTGTAAATGCTGAGAATGTAGCACAACTTGCCCTTGAAACAGGTGCAAAAGAGTTTCATCTTTCTGCAAGAGAACCTATAGAAAGTGGAATGTTATATCGCAATCCCAACCTAAAGATGGGAGGAACAGCAGTAGTGATTAATGAATTTGAAGAGCAAGTTACAAGTGCAGAAAAAATAAGAGAGACTATCAAAGCACTTGACAATTAATAAACTATACAACTTTTAATTATTAGAAAAAAATGCAAATGTTTAAACAATTATTTTTCTTAATGCTTTTAGGTTTAATCACTTCATGCAGCATGGGAGGACGAGGTACTTCTGAAGCTGTTTATGAGGTAGTACCTCTCCCAAAAGAGATAACCCATGAAACCGGCGAAGCTTTTTCACTTACCTCAGCAACAAAAATTACATACCCGGAGGGTAATGATAAAATGAAGCGTAATGCTGAGTTTTTGGCAGAATACCTTAATATTGCAACAGGTTTAAAAACTTCTGTAAGTACCGAATCACTATCAGAAAATGCTATTATTCTTGCAATCGGACTTGACAGCAATAATTCGGAAGCATACAACATTAATGTAAATAGTAAAACAATAACCATTACCGGTGCAACTGAAGCAGGTGTGTTTTATGGTATTCAAACTATAAGAAAGGCAACCCCAATTGAAAAGGTTGGATCAGTGCTTTACTCTTCTGTTAATATTAATGATGAACCCAGGTTTGGGTACCGAGGTATGAGTCTGGATATTGCACGCCATTTCCAATCAGTTGAGTTTATTAAGAAGTATATCGATATGCTTGCACTTCATAATGTCAATCAATTCCATTGGCATCTCACTGAGGATCAAGGCTGGAGAATTGAAATTGATTCATATCCCAGACTAACTGAAGTTGGTTCTATGAGAAGCGAAACAGTTATAGGTCGTAATTCAGGTGAATTTGACGGTATACCACACGGCGGTTACTACACAAAGGAAGAGCTTAAAGATGTAGTGGAATATGCAAAAGAGAGATACATCACAGTTATACCTGAAGTGGACCTTCCCGGACATATGCTTGCAGCTCTGACTGCCTACCCTGAACTTGGTTGCACAGGCGGACCTTATGAAGTTGTGGGCGAATGGGGTGTTTTCGATGATATTCTGTGTGCCGGAAATGATGAAACTTTTACATTTCTTGAAGCAGTACTAACTGAAGTTATGGAGATCTTCCCTTCAGAGTATATACATATCGGAGGTGATGAAGCTCCTAAAACAAGATGGGAAGAATGTCCAAAGTGTCAGGCTCGTATTAAAGAACTTGGATTAAAAGACAGGGATGGACATAAAGCCGAACATTACCTTCAAAGTTATGTAACTGCCCGTGTGGAAGAGTTTCTGAACGGACACGGCAGAAGAATAATTGGATGGGATGAGATACTTGAAGGTGAGCTTGCTCCAAATGCAACTGTTATGTCATGGCGTGGAATGGATGGTGGAATTCAGGCTGCCAGAATGGGTCATGATGTAATTATGACACCTACAACTTATGCATATTTCGACTATTATCAAGCTCAGAATACTGATGAGGAGCCTTTGGGTATTGGTGGTTTTCTTCCAGTTGAACAGGTATATAGTTTTGAACCCGCTCCTGATATCTTAACAGATGATGAAAAGAAACATATTCTTGGACCACAGGCTAACTTATGGACTGAGTATATCAAAGAATCATGGCATGTTGAATATATGGTACTTCCGAGGCTTGCAGCTATGAGCGAAGTTCAGTGGATGGAACCAGAGAATAAAAATTATGAGAATTTTCTTGAAAGATTACCTCGACTCATAAAACATTACGATAAATTGGATTACACTTACGCTACACACGTATTTGATGTTCAGGGAAAGTTTACTCCAAATTTCGAATCAAATACTCTTGATGTAGTCTTTTCAACAATTGATGATGCAAACGTTTTCTACACTCTTGATGGCAGCGAACCTTCAGAGTCATCTATCAGATATGAAGGAGAGTTTTCAATAAGTGAAGATGCCGAAATAAGTGCAGTTGCCATACGCGATGGCGTTAAAAGCAAGGTTTTAAAAGAAGTGGTAAAAGTTAACAAAGCATCTTACAAGCCTGTTGAGTTGCTGACAACTCCGGCTCGTAGTTACGAATATTCGGGTGCAGAAATGCTGGTTGACGGACTAACCGGAAAAAACACCAACTACCGTACCGGCAGATGGATAGGATTTCAGGGAGAGGATCTTGTAGCAGTGATTGATATGCAACAACCAACTGAAATCAGTTCGATAAAGATTAATAATGCAGTAGTTACAGGCGACTGGATATTTGATTCTTCTGAAATTATTGTTGAGTCATCTGACGATAAAAACAGTTTCAATACAGTAGTTTCTGAAAAAATCACTGACGAAAAGAATGAACACTGGGCTGAAGTATCTACTCACAATATCTCATTTGAACCTGTTAAAGCACGGTATTATAAGATTACCGTAAAACCTTCTGTTATGCCTGAATGGCATCCCGGAAGAGGCAGAAGTGCTTTTATCTTTGTAGATGAGATAAGTTTAAATTAAACCATTAATTAAGTAAATTCATAAATAAAAGCGCCTGAACCAATTGGATCAGGCGCTTTATTTTATCTATGCTTTATTTATATTCAGATCTGTTTATCTTTTATAAATCAGGATTTAAGTCTAAATATATTCTTTAAAATGACTTTTTTAGTAAGATCATCATTGTTTCCTAAATCTACTCTTTATTTTTGTAAAGAGTATAATAATTGAATTTCTTCAGCCCAAAGCGACTCGTCAGGAGTTTCCAGAATAAGTGGCAGATTATCCATACGTGGATCGTTCATAATAAACGAGAACAAATCCATATTCATTAGACCCTTACCCAAACTGTCGTGTCGGTCAACTCTTGATGCGAGTTCTTTCTTGGAGTCGTTAATATGCATACCCTTCAGATAAGAAAAGCCAACTATATCATCAAATTTCCGGAACGTTTCATCATATGTTTCACGTGTTCTTATTTCATAACCTGCAGCCAAAGTATGAGCAGTATCTAAACACACGCCTACTCTGCTTTTATCTTCAACCTTATCAATAATATGAGCAAGTTGCTCAAATGTATGACCCAGATTTGTACCCTGACCTGCAGTGTTTTCAAGAACAGCACAAACACCTGTAGTCCTGTCCAGAGCCATATTTATAGATTCAGCTATCCTGTCAAGACACTCATCCACAGATATTTCATTCAAGTGACTGCCTGGGTGAAAATTCAGTAGGGTTATACCTAACTGCTCACAGCGCTGCATCTCGTCAAAAAATGCCTGACGTGACTTCTTAACTCCTTCATCGGTAGGATTCCCTAAATTGATAAGATAACTGCTGTGAGGAAGTATACTGCTTGCCGAATAACCAAATTCTTCACAACGTGCCTTGAAATTAATAATGTTTTCCTCTTTATAAGGAGAAGCAAACCACTGACGCTGATTTTTAGTAAAAAAAGCAAATGCTTTTGCTCCTATATTATTAGCATTAACGGGTGCATTTTCCACACCACCTGATGCACTTACATGGGCTCCTACAAACTTCATTTTGTTGAAATATTTATAACTAATAATTAATTAATACTCTTGGGAAAAGTTATTAAGAAATATAACCCACCCTCAGGACGATTTTTTGCTATTATGCTGCCTTTATGAAATAATACTGCATTCTTAACAATAGACAAACCTAGTCCTGATCCACCACTGTTGCGAGTTCTTCCTTCGTTTATACGATAGAAGCGCTCGAAAATTCGTGGCAAATGCTTCTCTTCAATTCCTACTCCGGTATCGTAATATTCAAAATAATAAGCGTCATCATTTTCGTTGTAACAACGAATATTTATATCGATGCTATCACCTCCATAAGAAATAGAATTCTCTGTCAGATTTCTGAAAATTGAATAAAGCAGAGTACGACTTCCATTAATAACAACACTATCAGCAACGTCAATTAAAAACTTATCCTGCTTTTCTTTTAGCTCTACTGAAAGGTCTGACTTCAGCTCAGTTAAAAGCTCCTTGATATTAACAGACTCCAGCTCAAATCTGTCAGCAGCCTCTTCAATCTTAGTCAGCATACTTATATCCTGAATAAGCTCTGAGAGGCGAATTGTTTGAGCATAAGCCCTGTCAAGGAAATTCTGAATTCTTCCATTCTCCTCTTCTTCATTATTTTTATGAAGGCTCAAGATTGTTTCCAGATAACCTCTTATACTAGTAACAGGTGTTCTAAGCTCATGAGCAATATTATTAGTCATTTCCTGTTTCAGCAGACGTGTTTTCTCTGATTTAGTGATATCACTAATATATAGTTCAAAGTTGTTATCTTCAAAAATTATGACCCTAACATTAAACTGCTTTCCGCTTTTATCGAACCGTTTTGAGTACATATTATTTTTACGGTTCTTCTGATTAAGGAAGTCTACGATATCTGCGAATGAGGTTTCAGAAAACAACTGCTCCACTTCAAGTGTCGGCTTATCAAGGATTATATTTAGATACTGAAGAAAGTGTGAGTTCGTATAAATCTTCTTTTTATTTTCTGAAAATATTGCAATTCCCTCTTCTGATAGCTGAAAATGTTGCAGCAATTTCTCTCTTTCCGCTGCAAGTTTAAGTCTGTTTTCCTGCAGTAAATTATAATTCTCTACTATATCGGCACTTACTTCGCCTACTTCATCATCGGTAAACTTAAAGTCTGCCGGTATTGGCTTCCCTTTCTTAAGACTTAAAGAAAATTCTCTCAGTTCACGGATAGATTTTGTAAATCTATTAGTAAAATAGAGCATCATCAACACGCATACTATGAAAAACAGAATAATAAAATAGACAAAACTGTTTTCTGAATTTATAAATGACTGAAGTTGCATATCGTAAGGCAGAGCCATGCGAATAAAAACACCCTCATCATATTTCTTGGCATAATATAAATACTTGATATCATTGCTGTCAGACAGACGAATATTAGACCCCTCACCAAAAGTAATAGTCTTCTGTATCTCTGGTCTTTTAAGGTGATTCTCCATCGTTTGCTCATCAAGCAGGTTGTCATAAATAACTTTTCCCTGCCAATCTATAATTGTCAGACGCAACTCGGGTTGCATATATTGTAATTGCCGATCAACTAAATCATCATTAACATCAATGGATATATTATTGCTTTTCAGGTATTTGTAAATAATATCAGCATTGTTTTCAAGAGTACGTTCAAGGCTGTTCGTACGCTCTTTTTTTATCTGATTTTGTTCAAAAAGTATTATACCTACTGTAAAAACAGCGATAATTACTGAAAAATAAATTATAATGCGCCTTTTGAAAGATATTTTTCTATTCATCTTTTTTATTCATTTTCACTTTTATCATCTAAATTAAGGTAATATCCAAAGCCGGAGCGATTTACAATTACACTTGCATAATCACCCAATTTCTTTCTTAGTCTGGTAATATGTACGTCAACAGTTCTATCCAGCACATACTCATTATCACCCCAAACACTGCTGAGAATTTCAGCTCTCGTCAAAACTTTTGGTGAAGCCTGCGCCAGCAAAGATAATATTTCAAATTCTTTTTTCGTGAGAGAGACTTCAATATCATCAATAGTTACACGATTTGTTGTTATATCTATCATCAGGCCATCGAATTTCCACTTTGTGTCTGCAGGTTGGATTATAAGCGTAGTTCTCTTTATCAATGCTCTAACACGTGCAAGTACCTCCTTTACCGAGAATGGTTTGGCTATATAATCGTCACCACCCAACGAGAATCCGGTTAAAACATCGTTTTCTGTATTTTTTGCTGTCAGAAAAATTATTGGCACATAATTATCATTTTTTCTCAGCATTTCAGCCATTTTAAAACCGGAAATACCATCCATCATTACATCAAGAATAATCAATTGATGAACGTCAGTCAACATTTTCAGGGCTTCTTCACCTGATGTAGCGACATCTACAATATAACCTTCATTTTCGAGGTTAAACTGAAGAATATCACAAATATCCTTCTCATCGTCCACAACTAAAATTCTCTCTTCCATGATATAAATATATTAATCTCTCTTTATTTATTTGTCGGACGGATTGTTGACTCTTACTATTTTATCGTGTCGTATATCTTTACCTTCGATAAGATAAACAGCCGATTCTGCAATATCAACTGCCTTATCGCCTATACGTTCGAGATAGTAAGAGATACTGTTTAAATTCATAATATTTACCAGCGTTTGCTTATCCAGAACCTTGTTGCTGAAATCCTCAGCTAGTTTTCGCTCTATCTTTCGTTCCAGTTTATCAACCTTATCATCCATCAATATGGTATCATAAGCCATCTCATTACTCAATCCGGAGTATGCGAATACTGCTTTTCTAAGCATTTTATCTGTTTGAGTAAACATTTTATCCAATGGTTTTCTATAATCTTCAAATCCCGGGATATTGAAATCAATTTCTTTCAACGATAAGCTGATATTCTCAATAAGATCTCCAACCCGTTCAATTGATATGGTCATATCATGATAAGACATAAGTCTTCGCAAATCAGAAGCTCTTGGTGTAAAAAGCATTATTGCATTGATAACCTTTTCCCGTATGGTTAGATCCAGAGAATTTATAATCTTCTCATTTCTTTTTAAAAGTTCCAATATGTCAGGATTGTGATTATCCTGAAGTAATTCTGCTGCTTTTATCATTTGCGTAAGAACTACCTCAGACAGCAGCTGAAAATCACTGTGCAACTGGTCCAGATACTTATCTTTTATACCTACTACTGTAGATCCGGATCTATTTTCGTTCTGCGTATCCATCTTTATTGTTTAAAATTTTAATTATTACTCCTTTACTTTACTACTAAAAATTTCAACTTACTTGTCGACTAACCAAATACACCTGTCAAATATTCTTCTGTGCGCTTATTCTTTGGCTTCGTAAACATTTGAGTTGTATTACCATGTTCAACCAGCTCACCAAGATACATAAACATAGAGTTGTCTGAAATTCGGGCAGCTTGCGACATGTTGTGTGTGACAACAATAATAGTAAATTTCTGCTTCAATTCCAACAATAACTCCTCAATTTTGTTAGTCGATATAGGATCCAGTGCCGAAGTGGGTTCATCCATCAATAATATTTCCGGCTTGAGAGCTAAAGTACGTGCAATGCAAAGCCTTTGCTGCTGCCCACCTGACAGGAACGAACCTCTTTTACTCATCACATCTTTAACCTCATCCCAAAGGGCAACGCTCTGTAGACTTTGTTCTACAATCTCATCTTTCTCTCTTTTTTTCAAACTAATTCCATTGAGTTTATATCCTGCAAGCACATTTTCATAAATGCTCATAGTAGGAAAAGGATTTGGCTGCTGAAACACCATACCTGCAAGACGGCGGACTTCCATAGAATTCATATTGAATATATTGTTCCCTTTTAGTGTAATCTCTCCCGTAGTTTTAATATTGGCATAGAGATCATGCATGCGGTTTATTGCACGCAATAACGTACTCTTTCCACATCCTGAAGGACCCATAATTGCAGTAATAGTATTAGGATAAATATCCGTAGTTACATTTTTCACAGCAAAGGTGCCGGGAGTATAAGATACGGAGACATCCTTCATCTGAAGTACCGGTTTCATTTCTTTCGTAGTTTTTATATTTTCCATTTACGTGCTACAATTTTAGCTATCCAGTTCAATAGGAATATGAAAATTAATAATAATAGTGACGTGGACCAAACAAGTTCAACCAGGTTCGGGTCGTTGTAAAAATCCCAAATTAGTAATGGCAGCGCACTGGTGGGTTCCATTACATTCCAGTTTACCACCGAAGCACCTAAAGCAGTAAGCATCAATGGCGCTGTTTCTCCCATAACACGTGATATTGCGAGAAGTATTCCCGTAAAAATCCCCCCGAACCCCGAAGGTAATAAGATATTAAAAACAACACTTGTATAAGAAGAACCCAATGCCAGTCCTGCCTCTTTATACGACACCGGCAACATTTTCAAAGTCTCTTCAGTAGATCTTACAATCATTGGCAGCATCATCATTGTTAAAGCTACACTACCGGCCAGTGCCGAGTAACTGCCCAAAGGTTTCACCACCCAGGCATATGCTATAATACCAATAACTATGGATGGCATACCCTGAAGCAGATCCGTTAAATAACTTACTAAGCCTGCAAACTTCTTATCGCGGTTCTCTGATAAATATATTCCTATGAACAGTCCAAGAGGTACAGAAAACAATATTGCCAATCCTACAATTAATACAGATCCTGTAATACCATTTAATATTCCTCCCGGAATTGGGTCTCCATTCATGTTTGCAATTAATGCATCCATAGAAGATGGAGTTACCTTTGTGAACAGGTTAATATTAAAATTCTTGTATCCTTTCGAAATTACATCCCATAAAATAAGGAAAAGAGGAATCATTGCAAAAAATGAAAACAGACATACAAGAATGTATATCAGTTTGTTTTTCCCTTTTCTGGAATCCATCGATTTTTTTAAATTTAAATTCATATACTAGCTACTTTTTTCATTACAAGTTTTGCAACCATATTGATAAGTGCAGTTATTACAAATAATAGAAGACCAATTGCGATAAGTGAACTAAGTTTTATGCCATCAGCTTCTCCAAACTGATTAGCAATTACACTCGCCATGGTATTACCTGTGTCTCTCAAACCCTTTGGAATTCTGTCTGTATTACCTATAAGCATTGTCACAGCCATTGTTTCACCAAGAGCACGGCCAAGTGCTAAAATATACGACGCCACAATACCTGATCTTGCAGTGGGCAAACTGATATTCTGTATTACTTCAAATTGTGTGGCCCCAAGACTATAAGCACCCTCCTTAAGTTTGTTTGGAACCATAGAAATAAACTCAGTACTAAGTGATGATGCGTAGGGAATAATCATTATTGCTAAAACTATAGAAGACA
>JAQUIZ010000051.1:0-5312 GCA_028683355.1 Fermentimonas sp. | reverse complement strand
TCTGGGCTGATAACATACTCTAATAACTCAACAATATCCTGTGCCTCTTCGATTGTACGGTTGTCATAATCCTGATCCTTGTATACAAGTATCCATGTAAAAAGACTTATAGGGTATGCATCAGGGTCATCTGAATCGGTTATAGTTGCTCTCATATCTTCAGGAAGCGTTACGTTTGCAGCGGCGGAAATCGTTTCCAACGTAGCATCCACATAATTTCCCGCTTTGTTTTTCAATTTTGCTGTAGGCAATCTTAGAGTGAGGGCATACTCTGAACCTATATAACCAATTGCACCTTCAGTTTGCTGAACAATACCAGCTACTCCCGGGTTACCTTTTGCAGCTATACCTGCCGGCCACTTAAGAGATTTACCTTTACCCATTACATTGCTCCACTCCGGACTCACGACTGACAGATATTCTGAAAAGTTAAAAGTAGTTCCACTACCATCAGACCTGTATACAGGTGTTATATCAAGATCGGGTAGTTTTATATCGGGATTTTCAGCAACAATCAAAGGATCATTCCATTTTTCAATTTTCCCAAGATATATATCTGAAATCAGCTGACCGGTCAGTCTTAAACTATCAACACCCTCAAGTGTGTAAGCCATCACAACTCCGCCCATGCAAGTTGCTATATGAATTACCTCACCATTCATCGACTCAATTTCTTTTTCATTAAGAAAAGCATCACTGGCGCCAAAATCAACTGAATGGTCACGTAAACTTCTTATACCTCCCCCACTCCCAATGGCCCCATAATTAACAGTTTTGTTATCATTGGCCCGCATAAAGTCTCTAAACACTATATTATAATATGGGTAGGGAAATGTTGCACCTGCGCCGGATATGGTACTTCGTGAACTACTTCCCCCTGTAGTGACTGAGTTATTATTGCATGATTGTAACAATAACGGGAAGAGTAAAAACAGAAATATTCTCCTCATTAATAATATACCTAAAATGTCTTGTTTTAATGCTTGACCACAAAAGTACAATTTGTAAGTTAAATTACAATTACGAAAATGTTACGAATTTGTTAAGTTTGCTCTTGTATTATTTTCCGGCACCTAAAAATCTGTTAACTACATTAATGAATTCTATTTTTTTTGAGGGATCCCATTTCCACAATCCATCGCCTAACAATTGCACTATCTTACTTATTTTTTCTTCTCTGCTCAAAGTTGCAAGTTGGTCTGCATGAAGAAGTAATGTAATTTTCTCCTCTGAATTAACTGGGTATTTCTGATCGAGATCAAACTGAGTTTCTGTTGTACCTCCATAACGTAAACCCAAGAAAATACGATAATTGTTATTATCATCCCACTTCCATCTTACCAGAATAGCCTTAGCCATACTATTAAGTTTGGAGTTATTTTCAATGATCTTTTTCATTAAGTTATCATCCATGGTTTTTTAACATTTTATAGCAATTAAAGTGGAATAATCACGATAAAACAAGACGCTATATACAAAAATTGTCTATTTTTGTATCACTGTCATTTTTATATGACACCTTAATTGTGGAGCCGTTCGAATTGTGAAATTTGGACGGCTTATTTTGTCAATAATTATATAGCTGAGAATATAACAATGTCTTCATAATACATGTTCATTTGGTTTTGTTAAATCAAATTCACCATTGCAATCTTTTAACCTTACCACTGTCTATCTTACTATTAAACAAATCATTAGCCAAATATATTAATTTATGAAACAGTCAAAAAGAAATTGTAATTTGTTGTATATTCTTTTTACTGCCTTAGTAAATATTTTAACAGATACAATTACTTATAAAAAACAACTTTAGAAAATACGCCGGAATTTTGTATTTTTGCATCCGAAAAGTAATTACTTTTCTGTGTAGCTTAGGGAACCACATAAAAAACAAAGTAAAATGAAAGATTATTCTAAAGAAGACGCAATCGTACTATTCTCAGGTGGTCAGGATTCTACCACATGTCTTTACTGGGCTAAAAAGAATTTCAGAAATGTTTATGCACTATGTTTTTCTTATGGACAGAGGCATTCTCAGGAAGTAGAAAACGCAGAAAGAATTGCTGAAATGTCGGATACACCATTTCAATTACTTGATACTGGCATTATTTCTCAACTAGCTCCCAACTCATTGACTAACATTTCAATGCAAATGGATTCTGAGAAACCGGCAGACACTTTTCCCAACACTTTTGTACCTGGAAGAAACCTCCTTTTTTTGACATTTGCAGCAACAATTGCTTATGCTAAAAATATACGACATATTGTAACCGGAGTTTCGGAAGCTGACTACAGTGGTTACCCCGACTGCCATGATACTTTTATTCGTTCTGCAAATACTACTCTTAACCTCGCAATGGATAAGCAATTTGTCATACATACACCTCTCATGTGGAGAAACAAAAAAGAGGTATGGCAGCTCGCAGACGAACTGGAAGTATTTGATATTGTAAAAGACGAAACTCTAACCTGCTATAACGGAATAAAAGCTGAAGGATGCGGTCATTGCCCTTCATGTGTTTTACGAAATAAGGGATTAAAAGAGTATCTGGAAGAGCGGTAAATAAAAAACCTATTTAATTATATATTATGGAAGTAAAAGGATTAAGTCATTTAGGTGGAAAAACAGAATATAAACAAGATTACGCACCTGAGATGCTTGAAGCATTTGAAAATAAACATCAGGGAAATGATTACTGGGTGACATTCGATTGCCCTGAGTTCACCAGCTTGTGCCCAATTACAGGCCAGCCGGATTTTGCAACTATTCGTATAGACTATATTCCTGATGTAAAAATGGTCGAAAGCAAAAGTCTGAAATTATACCTGTTCAGCTTCAGAAATCATGGCGCATTTCACGAAGATTGTATCAATATCATTATGAAAGATCTGATAAAACTAATGGATCCTAAGTATATTGAGGTTACAGGAATATTTACACCACGTGGAGGTATAAGTATTTATCCATATGCCAACTGGGGACGTGAAGGAACTAAGTTCGAAAAAATGGCTGAAGAGCGACTCTTAACTCACTCTGTCCCCCTTTAAAAAAGACCTTATAAATTTTCACCTACTGCCGATGGCTCATAAAAACGTACCCAGTCGATATAAAAATCAGCAGGTAAACCTGCAGGATCAGTATCTTTATTCAAACGCAGACCAATGAAAAGATCAAAATCCAAATCATTATAAGGAAATTGTCCCGGTATATCTGTAGGTATACGGGGATATTTTTTTGTACGGCTGCCGTCTACATAAAACACCAGACTATCGGGGTATTTCTCTACACCATAAATATGATATTCACTTGGATTAACACTAACCAACGCACTGGATGGAGGGTTGTCAGGCATTCCCTCTGTTGTTGTATATTCAGAACTTACAGACTGATAAATGAATTTATCTGTACCATATTGTTCTGTAATATCTATTACAATATTTTCAGCTCCATTATTTGGAACTAGTGTAATATAAGGAGTAACCCCTGAAGTAGGATTAATACGTGCTCTTACTTCTACTTTTTTTGTTTCATCTGCCTTAAAAGCATCAATATTGATTCCACCGGTTAAAAAAAGAAGTTTCTTATCTCCTTCAGGATCTATCATACCTTTGAGTACAATATTACCATCCTGTAGTTCATAGAGTGCTTCATTATCACTCATATATCTGTACATGTGTTGCTTACCTCTGGGAGTTTTCGACCATACAGATTCATCAGGCAATTTATTAAAATCATCTTCCCAAACAAGTGTCCATCCTTTACGGTATGTGTCATCTTCATTGTACTGCTGAAAACATGAAGACAAAATAGCTGTTGCAAATATTACAATAATTATTAGATACTTTCTCATTAATTCTAATCTTGATTAAAAATACTTCATTATAAATTGAACTGCAAAAATAAGCATAATACATTTGACAAATTCCCAATCTGTTTCAATTTGTGTTAATCATTCGAAAAGCTACTAAAGGCAAACTTTTTTATTAACTTTGCTGCTTATTTAATTTCATTATGCCTGACATTTCAATGCGTGGCTATCAAATGCCCGCCTCACCTATACGTAAATTAGCGCCGCTCTCAGATGCAGCAAAAGCTGAGGGAGTAAAAGTGTATCATCTGAATATCGGACAACCCGATTTACCTTCTCCCGTAACAGCACTGGAGGCTATCCGCTCTATAGACCGCACTACACTGGAATACAGTCCAAGCGACGGCTACTTGTTTTACAGGGAAAATCTGGTTGAGTACTACAAAAAATTCAATATCAACTTAAACGCAAACGAAATTATTGTAACTGCGGGTGGTTCTGAAGCTGTTTTATATGCATTTATGGCATGCCTTAATCCGGGAGACGAAATTATTGTACCCGAACCGGCTTACGCCAATTATATGGCATTTGCAATTTCTGCAGGAGCAGTCATTAAGACTATCCCTTCCAATATGGAATCTAATTTCGCACTCCCCGGTATTGAAGAGTTCGAAAAACTTATCAATGAACGTACAAAAGGCATACTTATCTGTAATCCAAATAACCCTACAGGTTATGTTTATACTCCACAAGAGATGGAAAAGATAAGATTGCTCGTCAAGAAATATAATTTATATCTGTTTTCTGATGAGGTTTACAGGGAATTTATCTATAACGATACCCCTTATGTATCTGCTTGTCACCTGAAAGACGTTGAAGAAAATGTAGTACTTATTGACTCAGTTTCAAAACGGTACAGTGAATGCGGAATCCGAATTGGTGCATTAATCACTAAAAACAAGAAGGTTCACGACACAGTAATGAAGTTTTGTCAGGCCAGACTCAGTCCGCCCCTAATAGGTCAGATTGCAGCAAATGCCTCTCTCAGCGAAGACAGCAGTTATATGCAACGTAATTTTGAAGAATATAAAAGTCGACGCGACTTCCTTATCGACCGCCTCAACAAAATTCCGGGAGTCTATTCACCTATGCCACAGGGTGCTTTTTACACTTTGGCAAGGCTTCCTATTGATGATGCTGATAAATTTTGCGCATGGTGCCTGTCGGATTTCCGCTATGAAGGGCAGACAATCTTTATGGCCCCTGCTACAGGTTTCTATGTCACTCCGGGATTGGGAATAAATGAGGTCAGAATTGCATACGTACTTAATATTGAAGATCTCGACAAAGCACTAACGGTACTTGAGAAAGCTCTGGAAGAGTATAAGAGAGTGCTCGAAATGTAATCATGAACCCGGAACTTTTCATAGCAAGAAGAATTTATAAGGGAGAAAAGAAAAACGACAAACAAGTCTCATCTCCCGCAATAAAGATTGCAATTGC
>JAQUIZ010000050.1 GCA_028683355.1 Fermentimonas sp. | reverse complement strand
CCAACAGATACACCGTTAAAGCGTGCAAAACCAACGATTATATTTTTCGCATAATCTGCATGCACTTCCAGGAATTCTCCATTATCAACAGTAGCACCAATCACTTCATACATATCGTATGGTTTGTTTGGACTGTCTGGAATAATCTCGTTAAGACTGTCTTCCAGTCTATCAATAGGATCATCAGTTATAACAAGAGGAGCCTCTTCCACATTGTTTTGTGGTATATAGCTAAGCAACTTGCGGATAAGCTTCATGCCATCCTCTTCTGTCTGAGCAGAAAAATGAGCAACACCTGATTTAGTTGTGTGAACACTTGCACCACCCAGTTGTTCCTGTGTAACATCTTCACCTGTAACAGTTTTAACAACCTTAGGGCCGGTCAAAAACATATAAGAAGTTCCCTGAGTCATGAGGATAAAGTCGGTCAGAGCAGGTGAGTAAACTGCACCACCGGCACAAGGACCGAAAATACCTGAGATCTGTGGAATAACACCTGATGCCAGGATATTTCTCTGAAATATTTCAGAATATCCAGCCAGTGCGTTCACACCTTCCTGAATACGTGCACCACCTGAGTCGTTGATCCCAATAACAGGAGCACCCATCTTCATAGCCTGATCCATCACTTTACAGATTTTTTGTGCGTGCATTTCAGATAATGAACCTCCCGAAACAGTAAAGTCCTGTGCATAAACATATATCAGGCGACCTTCGATAGTGCCATATCCTGTTACTACACCGTCTCCAAGGTATCTGTTATTCTCCATACCAAAGTTGTGTGAACGATGTTCAACGAACATGTCAAACTCCTCAAAACTGCCGTGGTCAAGAAGCATGTCGATGCGTTCACGCGCTGTGTATTTTCCTTTTGTGTGCTGCGATTCAATTCTTTTCTCGCCGCCACCAAGTCGAGCCTTCTGACGAAGTTCAATTAGCTCTTTTACTTTATCAAGTTGGTTACTCATAAGATTAAGTTTGTTATATTGTGTTGATTGAATTGTTATTCTTCCGGATGTTCGCAAAGCTCTGTAAGTACGCCACCTGTTGATTTAGGGTGAAGAAAGCCAATTGTAAGACCTTCTGCTCCCGCACGACCTTCCTTGTCGATCAACTTAACGCCTTTTGATTCTACCTCTTTAAGAGCTTCATTGATGTTTTTTGTAGCGTAAGCAATATGATGCACTCCTTCACCTCTTTTTTCTATGAATTTGGCAACTGTGCTTTCTTCGCTTGTAGGTTCCAAAAGTTCGATTTTTGTCTGTCCAACCATAAAAAAGGCGGTTTTTACTTTCTGGTCTTCAACAGTTTCAATGTTATAACATTTCAGACCCAGTATCTCTTCATAATAAGGTAACTGTTCCTCAATACTTTTAACTGCAATACCAATGTGTTCGATGTGTGTAATTTTCATATAATTGAGTTTATTTAATGTAGATTGTAAATCGATTAAATTGAAGATATACGTAATACCTCCAGCATCTCTTCGCTTATATCTTTTTGTTTCTTGATAGCTCTTTTGAAAGGTACATAATCAATTTCGTTCTCATGAATACCAATCATCACGTTGCGCTGATTCTCCTGCAATGCCTGAATAGCTGCTACGCCCATACGGCTTGCAAGTATTCTGTCCTGTGCAGTAGGTGAGCCGCCTCTTTGCAAATGGCCAAGAATTGTAACCCTCACATCATACTGAGGATACTCTTTCTTTACACGTTCAGCAAGCTTAATGGCACCACCGGTCACTTCACTCTCAGTCACCAGTACCATACTGCTACTCTTCGATTTGCGGAAACCTTGTTCAATCAGTTCACCCAGCTGGTCTTTCTCAATGCTGATCTCAGGAATTATTGCTGCTTCAGCACCAGATGCAATGGCACTGTTCAGCGCCAGAAAACCGCAGTTGCGTCCCATTACTTCCACGAAAAACAGCCTCTCGTGCGATGTGGCTGTATCCCTGATTTTATCCATGGCATCCATGATGGTGTTCAGTGCAGTGTCATATCCTATAGTTGTATCTGTACCGTTAAGGTCATTGTCAATAGTTGCAGGCATACCCACAACAGGAATATTAAACTCATTGGCAAAAACAGCTGCTCCTGTTAGTGAGCCGTCACCTCCAATTACAACAAGGGAATCAATTCCATATTTCTGCATGTTTTCAAAAGCCTTTTTCCTGCCCTCTGTCGTCATAAACTCGTCAGAACGTGCAGTTTTAAGTATAGTACCACCCTGCTGGATAATATTACTTACACTATTAGTTTTGAATTCTATGATTTCTTCAGTGATCAAACCTTTAAAACCGCGATAAACCCCGTATGGAACCATACCGTTGAATATAGCCGCACGGGTGGCAGCCCTAATAGCCGCATTCATACCAGGTGCATCACCACCGGAAGTAAGGATGCCAACACTTTTTATGTTTGAGTCCATAATTGATTATTTCCTTGAACCTGTTTAAAATTAGGTGCAAAGATACATTTTTTTATATGACGGGACAAAAAAAAGCTGCTTAAAAAGCAGCTTCTGTGATGTTCATTTCAGGCTTAAGTTTCGCGATATTTTCGGCAACCGCTTTCATCTGCCACAATGGTGTCGATGTAGCGCCGCAAATACCTATACTCGTTTGGTCGGTTATTATATCGGGGTCTACATCTTCTGGTGAATGAATCAAATACGAGTTAGGATTAATCTTTTTACACTCAGAAAACAACACTTTACCATTCGAGCTTTTTTCTCCTGCTATAAAAATGATGAGATCATGCTTTGCGGCAAATTCCTGAATATTTGGAACGCGGTTGGATACCTGGCGGCAAATAGAGTCGAAAAACTCCAGTTTAGCACCATTCTTCATCCTGCTGCGAATAATATTTCCTAATTCAAAAAATCCGTCCAGTGATTTTGTTGTCTGTGAAAACAGGTTGATATCACGTGTAAAGTCAAGTTTATCAATATCATCCATGCTCTCTATAATAATAGCCGTTTCCGCTGTCTGACCAAGCAAACCATTCACCTCTGCATGCCCCTTCTTGCCGTAAATAACTATCTGAGTTTCATCGTCAACTCTGAGATTGTATCTCTTCTTGATCTTCTTCTGAAGTCCAAGAACAACCGGACATGAAGCGTCTATTAGTTCGATATTATTTTCTTTTGCTATTTCGTATGTACTGGGTGGCTCACCGTGAGCACGAAGCAATACCCGTACATTTTTTAACTTTTTAAACTGCTCATGGTCAATCGTTATCAATCCCATTTTTTCAAGTCGCTCCACCTCTATGTTATTGTGAACAATATCACCTAAACAGTAAAGCGTACCGTTTTTCTTCAGTTCTTCTTCTGCCTTGTTTATTGCCTTCACAACTCCAAAACAGAATCCGGAACCTTTGTCTATTTCAATTTTGTTCATTATTACCTGTGATTTTGTTAAACATGTTCAAAGCCCATTGCAGCTGTTCATCTATGCCTATTTCTGAATTGTCAAGAACAATCGCATCATCTGCTTGTCTCAGAGGGCTCGCATCACGTGTAGTATCGCGAAGGTCACGTTCCTTAACGTTTGCCAATACATCTTCGTATTGTGGCGATTCACCTTTAGATACCATCTCGTCATAACGTCGTTTAGCCCTTATATCTGGTGAGCAAGTTAGAAAAAGTTTCATTTCTGCATCGGGAAATACTACAGTGCCAATATCCCTGCCATCCATCACTACACCTTTATTCAGACCCATCTCCTGCTGCTGGCGAACCATTTCTGTTCTTACTGCCGCTAAAGTACTCACCCTGCTGGCACCATTTGCAACCTCCAGTGTACGTATTTCTTTTTCCACATTCTCACCGTTCAGAAAAGTCTCCTGAACACCAAATAAATCTGGTTTAAATGTGATTCTTATTTGAGATAAGTGCTCTGTGATAGCACTCTCTTCCATATTGTTGTCCGTAATCCACCCTTCTCTGATTGCAAATAGGGCTACGGCACGATACATAGCACCGCTATCTATATATGTATAACCTAATTCTTTCGCTAATCCCTTTGCAATTGTACTTTTACCACATGACGAATAACCGTCCACAGCAATATTTATCCTTTTATTTTGCATTAAATCAATCAATCAATAGCTTTAACAATACACAAAGATATAATGTTTTTCTGAAAGATTAATTTAACAGAAGAAAAGGGATGTTTATAGTCCTGGAATTGTGTTTTTGCAAAAATCCTATTGGCAATTCCAATAGCAGTTTTATTTGTTTATTCACTCCATCCACAAACTATTCTATTAAGTACAAAAACATATCCGTGAATTAAAGTGTAATTTTCATTCTTCCCTGAAGTTCGGATACATGTAATCAGTTGCAGGAACAAATGTCTCCTTGATACATTGTGGTGAAACCCATCGCAGCAAGTTAAGAACCGACCCGGCCTTATCATTGGTGCCAGAGCCACGTCCCCCGCCAAAAGGTTGCTGGTCTACTACAGCACCGGTTGGTTTATCATTGATATAAAAGTTTCCCGCTGTATGTGTTAGCCTAGCTGTCAACTTTTCAATCTGAGCTCTGTCTGCAGAGAAAATGGCCCCTGTGAGTGCATAATCTGTACTACTGTCAAGTGTATCAAGTGTACTATCTAAATCTTTTGGGTCATAAACATAGACTGTAATTATCGGTCCAAAAAGTTCCTCTTTCATAGTAGTGTAATCAGGTTTCTTTGCCTGAATAACAGTTGGATGAATAAAATATCCCGACGATTTATCATATTCACCACCACATACTATTTCAGCATCAGGTGAAGTTTTAGCATCTTCAATCACTTTAGCAAGTTTATCAAACGACTCTTCGTCAATAACTGCATTTACGAAATTGCTGAAATCTTCAACAACACCGATCTTTATATTTGATAAATCATCGGCCAAATACTTTTTAACCTCATCCCATAAATTAACAGGTATGTAGGCACGTGAGGCAGCAGAGCATTTCTGACCCTGATACTCAAAGGCACCACGTGTTATTGCTGTTGCTACCTGTTTTGCATTGGCCGACTCGCTGGCAAAAATATAATCCTTTCCACCTGTTTCGCCAACTATTCTGGGATAGGATTTATATTTGGAAATGTTTGAAGCAATAGTTTTCCACATACTGTTGAACACTCCTGTGGATCCGGTGAAATGCAAACCTGCAAAATCTCTGTGATTAAATATCACTTCAGTAGCCTCTTTGCCGCCAACATATACAAGATTAATTACACCATCCGGCAATCCTGCCTCTTGTAAAACCTTCATTATTAAGTGTGCTGAATAAACGGCTGTTTTAGATGGCTTCCATACAACAGTATTACCCATTAATGCGGGAGCTGCACCAAGATTTCCGGCAATCGAAGTGAAATTAAATGGTGTCAGTGCAAATATAAATCCCTCAAGAGGACGCCACACCATACGGTTCCATACTCCCGGCGAAGAGTTTGGCTGCATTCTATAGATTTCATGCATGTTTTTAACGTTGTACCTGTAGAAATCTATCAGTTCACAAACGGCATCAATCTCTGACTGGTGAGCATTTTTTGATTGTCCAATCATGGTTACAGCATTAAACTGTGCTCGGTAAGGACCTGAAATCAAATCTGCTGCTTTAAGAAAAATAGCTGCTCTGCTCTCCCAGCTCATCGCTTCCCACGAGGGTTTAGCTTTTAAAGCTGCATCAATTGCCATCTGAACATGACTTTTATCACCCTGATGATAATAACCCAACAGATTACGATGATTATGAGGTGGTCGAATCTCTTTGTTATCATTAGTGCGTATTTCCTTGCCATCAATTATCATTGGAATATCTAACCCGCCTTTATTTAGCTCGGTTAATGTTCTTTTTAGTGTTTCTCTTTCATTTGATCCCGGTGCATAGCTCAAAATGGGTTCGTTTTTTATTTCCGGTAATTTATAAACACCTTTAGGCATAATATTAGTTTTTTTATAGTTTGTAAATAATGTTCGTCACATTAAAAAATGTGTAAATCAGGATTAAATTATCAAAAACAAATTTACCGGTTCGATTATCTAATTCAAAACGATAAAATTTGATAAACAAACATACAAAAAAATATTTATATTTGTGGAATCTTAATACTTTAACAGACACACATGCAAACCAAAAGAACGACTTTAATCGAAAAAAAGGGAACTTTAATAGACTTAGAAAACACAGAATTAGCTTTTCGTGATTTATCTGATGCCGACTTGAGGCAAGCATATCAGCTTTTTAAGGTAATGAACAACAGGAGTTTGGTGAAAACAGGTGAATTCTTGGTTAGACTTGCTTTTGCAGTTCGTTTCCCTGTAAAGGGTATTTTACGTAAGACTATTTACCGGCATTTCGTAGGCGGAATGTCAATCTTAGATAGCAGCAAAACAATAGCTAAATTAGGCAGTCGTAATGTCGATTCCATACTCGACTATGCTTTGGAGGGTGAAGAATCGGATGATTTGTTCGATGCTACCTGTGAGGAAATAATCCATACTATAGAATTTGCAGAGAACCGCAAAAACGTTCCTTTCAGCGCCTTTAAAATCACAGGAATTGGACGGTTCGACCTCCTTGCAAAAGTCAGCGCAAATGAAACACTTACTGAAGAAGAATCTTTGGAGTTCAAAAAGGTGGAAGAGAGGATAGACTCTATTTTCAGAAAGGGTTACGAAATAAATGTCCCTATACTTATTGATGCTGAAGAGACATGGATTCAACCTGTTTTGGATGATTTGGTTTTATATCTGATGTCAAAGTATAACAAGGAAAAAGCAATTGTACAAAATACATATCAACTCTATTGTAAGGGTGGGTTGGAGCGACTTAAACAGCATCACCATAAAGCTTTGAATGAAGGGTTTAAATTCGGACTAAAAATTGTTCGTGGTGCTTATATGGAGAAAGAGCGCGAACGGGCAGCAGTACTTGGTTATCCATCACCAATACAGCCGGATAAAGAGTCAACTGACAGAGATTTTGATTCTGCTATTCACTATTTGATTGAGAATCACGAGACAATTGAATTCATGGTATCGACTCACAATGAGAATAGCTCATTATTGTTAGCCGGTCTTATAGATGAGTATGGCTTGCCAAGAAATTACCCTGGTATATATTTTTCTCAATTATACGGGATGAGCGATCATATAACTTATGGACTTGCAGAACATGGATACAATGTTGCAAAATATGTTCCTTATGGTGAAGTGAAAACCATGATGCCATATCTTTTTCGCAGAGCCGAGGAAAATTCATCAATAAAAGGGCAGACAAGCAGGGAATTGCGATTAATCAAGACTGAGATAAAGCGTAGAAAAGAAGAGAGGCACGAAAATCGCACCTCTGAATCTTTAGCTGTTTAACCTTACTGGATTACTATTTAACTTCCCAAACATTTGAAGAGCTTAGAAGGAAATCCCTGAATGATCTTTTAGGGTTTTTCTTTTGTACCTCAGCAATTTGATCTTCATAATCTCTTTCATATGTATGAGCTGTAACGCTTCTGATAACTCCCAGGGCAACCGGCATGCCGTCAGTCGTGTCCATCAGAGACAGTTTTATATGAAGAGTGTTGTCTTGTGTCTCAGCATCGTGAACAAGTACATCGTCAAGTGTATAACCTTCTTCACCGATTGTAACTGCTTTTAGGTTCCAGCCTTCCAGAACGATACCTTTTTCATTATCCTTTCCAAAAAGCATTTTCTCGCCATGCTTTAATACTATTGTATTATCGGCTTTCCAGTTGCGATCACTTATTTTATTATGTATTCCATCATTGAAGATCACACAGTTTTGTAAAATTTCAACAACAGATGTACCCTTGTGTTTAGCAGCTTCAATCAGAGTATCCACCTGATTTTTCATATCCACATCCAGTGCACGGGCAAAGAATGTTCCTCTTGCGCCAAATGTAAGCTCAGCCGGTCTGAAAGGATCTTCTACTGTGCCATAAGGAGAGGATTTAGAGACAAATCCTCTTTCGGAAGTTGGAGAGTATTGTCCTTTTGTAAGGCCATAAATTTTATTGTTAAATAGAAGAATATTTATATCAACGTTTCTGCGAATAGCATGTATAAAGTGATTTCCACCAATTGCAAGTGAGTCGCCATCACCTGTGGCAACCCAAACGCTCAGGTTGGGGTTTGCAACTTTCACTCCGGTAGCTATTGCTGAGGCGCGGCCGTGAATACTATGAAAACCATAAGTATTCATATAGTATGGCAGGCGTGAAGAACAGCCAATTCCTGATATTACGGCTGTGTTATGGGGTTCTACATTCAGCTCAGCCAAAGCCTTCTGTAGACAAGTCAGAATAGCATAGTCACCACACCCCGGACACCAGCGGATAGGATTTGGACTCTTAAAGTCCTTCGGCATATATTTTTGATACTTAATACCGTTCACATCTATATTTTTTGTTTCAACTGTACTCATATTATTCTTCCTCCATGATTTTGGTGAATTCTTTAACCAGCTCACTAACCTTGAAAGGCTGGCCTTCTATTCTGTTGAATTTGCGGATATTGCTCAAATCCTGAAACTTGGCACTCAGGTATGCTGCAAACTGACCACTGTTTTGTTCTGCTACAATAACTTTCTTGTAGCCTTTCAACAGATTGTGTGTATTCTTTGGCAGGGGTAAAATGTGCCTGAATTGAGTGAACGCAACTTTTTTACCACTATCCTGAAGATGCAAGGCAGCCTCAAGAAGATGCCCGTAAGTGCCTCCCCAGCCAACAATTAGTGTGTCAGCATCTTTATCACCCATAACTTCTTGTTCAGGGATAAAATCAGCGATTCTTTCAATTTTGTTCTGGCGAATATCAATCATAAATTGGTGGTTCTCAGGATTTGAAGATATTACTCCTGTAAAACGGTCCTTTTCAAGGCCGCCAACCCTGTGCATAAATTCCGGTGTTCCCGGAATACCCCAATATCTCACATCTGTTTCTTCATTCCTTAAGAACGGCTTCCAGTCTTCAGCACTCCCGTTATAATATTTATCCACATAGGGAGGATTGATTTCAGGGTAATCTTCCATTTCCGGAATTCTCCATGCCGACGATCCGTTGGCAATATATCCGTCTGTAAGCAAAATAACAGGAGTCATATGCTCCAGAGCTATTTTTGAAGCTTCAAATGCGCTGTCAAAACAGTCTGTAGGTGATGTTGCTGCAATAACTACAAGCGGACTTTCTCCATTACGACCGTATAATGCCTGTCTGAGGTCTGTTTGTTCACTTTTAGTTGGCATACCTGTAGAAGGTCCACTACGCTGAACATCAACTATTACTAGTGGCAGTTCAGTCATAACGGCAAGTCCCAGTGCCTCACTCTTAAGTGAAAGTCCCGGTCCTGATGTAGATGTTGCCGCCAGACAACCCGCAAAGCTTGCTCCTATTGCTGATGTAATTCCTGCAATCTCATCTTCCATCTGCAACGCTTTTACGCCAAAATCTTTTCTCTTTGTGAGCTCATGCAGAATATCTGTTGCCGGAGTAATAGGATATGAGCCCAGGAAAAGTTGAACACCTGCTTTCTCCGCGGCTGCAACCAACCCGTAGGCTGTAGCGGTATTACCGTTTACATCCATATAGAACCCTTTGCTGGATTCAATAACATCAATATTATATGTGCTGGCGGCTAGCTGAAGGTTGTCGCCATAATTATAACCATCAGTAAGTGCTTTTATGTTTGCTTCTACCAATGTTGGTTTTTTGCCAAACTTCTGTTCAAGCAATTGATCAGCAATTTCAAGAGGTCTGTTAAAAAGCCAGCATACAATGCCAAGAGCAAACATGTTTTTACTCCTGAGGATGTCTTTATTTTCAAGTCCTGAATTTTCGAGAGAAGCTTTTGTAAGTGAGGTAATGTCAACTCCAATTGCTTGTACATGATTTAAGTTAAGCTCAGCGAAAGGATCTTCAGTCTCAAACTTAGCTTTGTCAAGATCTCTCTTCTTAAATGAGTCATTATCATATATCACAATCGAACCCTTTTTCAGGTATTGTGCATTTACTTTTAAAGCAGAGGGATTCATCGCGACTAAGACATCTGTTTTATCTCCTGAATTATAAACATCTTTAGCGCCTATCCGAACCTGAAATCCCGAAACACCGTGAAGTGAGCCTTGTGGAGCACGAATCTCAGCAGGAAAATCCGGGAAAGTTGATATTTCATTCCCAAATATAGCCGATAATGTAGAGAATAACGTACCGGATAGTTGCATTCCGTCACCGGAATCACCTGAAAAACGTACTGTTACCTGTTTAATGTCGGTTACGACTCTATTCGTTGACATAATTAATTTGGTTGTTATTATAAGTGTAATCTGTTCAAAAATTCCGTAACCCTGCTTATTTAAACAGAGTAAAGGTGTTTAATACTAAATAAATCTGAGGATTAATCACAATTTACAAGTTTACAAAGTAATAAAAGAGTTGGGTAAAAAACAAATTTATTTCCTTTCTATAGAGGCTCCAAGTTCATTTAATCTTCTGTCTATATCTTGATAACCCCGATCAATCTGATCAATATTATGTATTGTACTTATTCCATCAGCGCACATTGCGGCAATTAACAGTGAAATGCCGGCACGTATGTCTGGGGAAGTCATTGTTGTGCCACGTAAATGGAATCGATCGTCTAAACCTATGACTACAGCTCTATGAGGGTCACACAGTATTATCTGAGCACCCATATCTATCAGTTTATCCACGAAAAAGAGTCTGCTTTCAAACATCTTTTGATGTATAAGTACACTACCCCTGGCTTTTGTTGCAACTACCAGCATAACGCTAAGTAAGTCGGGAGTCAGACCCGGCCACGGAGCATCGGAAATTGTAAGAATTGAGCCATCCATAAAAGAGTCGATAGTGTATCCATCATGACTTGGAATGTAGAGATCGTCTCCTTTTTGTTCTATCGTAATACCCAGTCTTCGGAAACTCTCAGGAATAATTCCAAGATTTTCAACTGAAGTGTTTTTGATAGTAAGTTCAGATGCAGTCATTGCCGCCATACCAATAAAACTTCCGGTTTCAATCATATCAGGCAGTAGCCGGTGATTGCAACCTTTTAATGATGTCACACCCTTAACTAAAAGCTTGTTTGATCCAATACCTTCAATATTTGCACCCATACTCACAAGCATGCGGCATAGCTGTTCAACATAAGGTTCACATGCTGCGTTATAGATAACTGTGTCACCTTCTGACATTACAGCTGCCATAATGATGTTGGCCGTGCCGGTAACAGAAGCTTCATCAAGAAGTATGTAAGTTCCTATTAGTTTTTTAGCAGATAATCTTATTATCTGATTCTTATCATCATTGGTTAGTTCAGCGCCTAGTTTAATGATACTGTTAAAGTGAGTATCCAGTCTTCGGCGTCCTATCTTATCTCCACCCGGCTTTGGAACGACAACCTCTCCAAAACGTGCAAGAAGAGGTCCGACTATCATAATCGACCCACGCATTGCAGCGCTCTTTTTTCTGAATTCTTCAGTTTCAGTAAAAGATATATCTATTTGCTCAGCTTTAAAGGAATATGTACCGCTTTCAATTTTTCTAACTTCAACTCCCAGATCCCGAAGCAACTCTATGAGATTATTCACATCCAGGATATCGGGTATATTCTCAATAACTACCTCTTCTTTTGTAAGCAGTGTTGCGCATATAACCTGTAAGGCTTCATTTTTAGCTCCTTGTGGTGTTATATTGCCTTTAAGACTGTGACCTCCTTCAATAATAAATGATGACATGTTTTAACTGTTTAAAAAATCCATACTTCCGGTTCCAGTATAATACCAAATTGTTTATCAACTTCATTTCTGATCTCTTGTGCAAAGTTCAGAATGTCATTGCCATCTTCCGTTCCAAGGTTTATTATAACCAGCGCATGATTCTCATAAGTCCCAACCTTTCCGATAGTCTTTCCTTTGAATCCTGCTTTTTCTATTAAAAATGCCGCTGATGTTTTAAAGCTGTTTTCACCAATATTGTATATTGGTACATCGACAATCTTTTTCTGTAATGCCTCTTTTTCTTCTTTTGTCAGAATAGGATTTTTAAAGAAACTTCCTGCATTGGGAAGTTTATTTACATCCGGCAATTTCCTTGAGCGGATAGCGATTATTGCTTCTCTAATCTGAGAAAGTGATGGAGTTAAATTGCCCTTCAGTTCCCGGCTCAAATCAACATATTTTTCCTCGTATGTGAATGATTTATTTAATCTGAATATTACTGAAGTAATTATATATCTGCGTGTTTGTTTAAAGATGCTGTCGCGATAACCAAACCGGCACTCATTATTTGTGAATTCTTTCTGTTCGCCAGTTTTAATATCTACTGTTTTAACCAGTGTTATTGTGTCTTTTGCTTCTGAACCGTAAGCACCAATATTCTGTATGGGGCTTGCACCAACAGAACCTGGGATAAGCGACAGATTTTCTAGGCCTGAATATCCTTTCGACACACATTCTTCAACTAGATTGTCCCATTCAACTGCTGCGCCGGCTTCAATTTCTACAAAATTTTCATCGTCTGAAATAATATTTATTTCATACATAGCGGGCTTAATAATTAAACCATCATAGTTCTTGGTGAAAAACAGATTGTTGCCTGCCCCAAGGATTAATTTGTTTTCGTCTGGAAATGATTTTAATATTTCAGATAATTCATCAACCGACTGTGGTTCACAAAATAGTCGAGCTACAGCCTTGGTTCTGAATGAATTATATTGTTGTAGTTGTTTGTTGTGCTGAATTTTCAATTTTTCTATTTTCTAATTTATTTAGTTTTTATGATTTCAATAATTCAAAAGGAAACTCGCATATCTTTTAAATTATGTCTTTATAAATGAGTTATTTACCTTTATAAATAAGAAATACTGTTGGAGTCTTTTGCATATCAGGCAGATTGCCTTTCCATGATCTCACGCTTTTAGTCACAATCAATTCATCATCACATGAAATATTCATTGCTATACATAGTTGAGTATGTGGCTTACAGTTATCTATGATATCTTCTGCCAGCTTTTGGTTACGGTAGGGTGTTTCGATAAATAATTGTGTCTGATCTTCCTTATAAGATTGCATCTCCAGATACTTGATTCTGCTCACTCTTTTGGCCGAGTCTATGGGAAGATAACCGTGAAAAGCAAAACTCTGACCGTTAAAACCGGATGCCATGATTGCCATCAATAGGGAGGAAGGTCCAACAAGCGGTATCACTTTGTAACCTTTCTGCTGAGCTATTGCAACCACTTCTGCTCCGGGATCGGCAATAGCAGGACAGCCTGCTTCTGAAATTACACCCATATTGTTTCCCGATTTCATAGGTGTAAGAAAACCTTCAATATCTTTCTTGTTTGTATGCTTATTAAGTTCGTAAAAAGTAATTGAATCAATGTCGATGGCAGGATCACATTTTTTCATAAATCGGCGTGCCGAACGAATATTCTCTACTATGAAGAATTTCAGTTCAGATACTATCCTTTTATTGAATTCAGGAATAACCCGTTCGACTGATGTGTCACCTAATAAAACGGGAATTAAATATAGTGCTGCTTTGTCCAATTTTTAAACTCTTTATGAGTACAAAATTAGTCAAAATTATGATACTTTGCCATGAATTTCCATAAAGGAGCAGCCATAGTTGCCTGTACTATTTTTCCGTTTTCGAGTAATTCTCTAACTTCCATAAAGGTTAAAAGGTGTACTGAAAGATCTTCAGAATCGTCAAGTGCCTGTTCTCCAATTTTCTCTACATCTACTGCTATGAAGCAATACGACCAGTTATTTGCAGCACTGGCATTTGGGGCAATACGAATAAATTCAGTCCAGGATCCTCCACCATAACCTGTTTCCTCAAGCAACTCTCTTTGCGCCGATATTAAGGGTGATACATCCTCTTTTTCACAAACACCTGCACACAGTTCAAGACAAATTTCTCCTATTCCCGGTCTGTATTGCCTTACCATCACAAACTTCTTCTCTTTTGTTATAGCTATAATATTAACCCAGTTCGGGTATTCAAGTACATAGTACTCAGGAACGATATTCCCGTTGGGCATCAGTAGCTTTTCAAGTCTCACCGTCAGCCAGGGTCTCTTATGAAGATATTTGCTTTCAAGAACTTTCCAGTGGAGGTTCTCGTTTTTTTGTTTCATCATTTAAATAATAGATCTCAAATAAAATACAGGGTACTATTGCTTATTTTGCTTCAGTTGCAGTAATAACACCTCTGAAATAACCGATAGATTCTGCAATTCCCTGTAATGGGTCGTCCATATTTCTTTCATGTTCAAGGCTGCACATGCCGGTGTAACCAATTTCGCGAAGCATATTTACGAATGCAGGAATGTCTATTATCCCACGTCCAATCTCAACCGAATATCCCTCCTTGGTGTCACCAGTAACATCTTTTATATGAATGTCGAAAACCCTTGTATGGTATTTCTTCAGATCTTCTACCGGATCCTTGCCATTACGGGTATCGTGACCAATGTCCAGACACATCCCAATACGTGCATCAAGATCCTTCACATTTTCCCACACGTCATCAGCATCGGGATAAAGGTCAATGTCAGGTCCGTGCAGGTGAATAGCATAGTGCATGTCGTACTCCTTTACTTTCTTGTCAACATAAGGGAGTAGTTCGTAATTTGGTACTCCAACGATAAGTTTAACGCCAACACGTTTTGCATATTCGAAAGCGCTGTCAATCTCTTTCTCAGATTTCATGTAAATCGGGCCAACTGCATATCCGGTTACTCCTTTTGATGCGAGCTCCGTATGAAAGTTTACAATTTCACTTTCGTTACTGTTTAGCGGAAGGTGAAAATCTTTTATACACAGATATTTGACATCGCATTTTTGCATCATATCCAAAGTCTGGTCCAGATTAAAATTTCTGAAGGTATAGCCAGCCATACCGATATTGAATTTTTCGTTTGTTTCAGGTGCTGGTTGAGGATCAGGTCTATTCTGGGCTGAAATAGCAAGGGAAATGATTAGTCCCGTGATAATGAGGATTCTTTTCATGACTAAAAATGGTTTTTAAGATTGTTAAGAGCATAAAGGTAATATTTTTTTGTGAAAATCTTTTAACTTTGTAGATAAATGAATAGTCAAAGATGAACCTTCCCGATGATTTTTTAAATTCAATCCGACCGTTACTAAAGGATCAAATTGATTCTTTTTTGAGTGCACTTTCAGAAATTCCACCAGTGAGTGTTCGTCTCAATCCGCTTAAATCTGAAGGTAAACCATCTGAGTTACCTGAAGTGGGTGAACGGGTACCATGGTCTGATTGGGGTTATTATCTTGAAAAACGTCCATCATTTACATTTGATCCTTTGTTTCATGGCGGGAAGTATTATGTACAGGAGGCATCTTCTATGTTTGTAGAGCATATTGTAAGACAGATGATCGATAAGCCCGTAAAGTGTCTTGATCTCTGTGCTGCTCCAGGGGGTAAATCTGTTAGCTTGCTCTCTGCATTACCAGATGAAAGCCTGTTAACAGCTAACGAAATAATACGTCAACGTGCCTATATCCTGTCGGAGAATATTATAAAACAGGGAAGTCCAAACACTTTGGTTACCAATAACGAGCCGAAAGATTTTGCTGCTTTTCAGAACTTCTACGACCTGATTCTTGTAGATGCACCTTGTTCAGGTGAAGGAATGTTCAGAAAAGATGAAGTGGCTATTCGGGAATGGTCGCCGGAAAACGTTGTTATGTGTGCTGAACGACAAAAAAATATTTTATCTGAAATATGGCCAGCACTAAAACCGGGAGGTATTTTGATTTACAGTACATGCACTTACAGTACTTTAGAAAACGAAGTGAATGCTTTATGGGCATCTATTGAGTTGGGTGCGGAATTTGTTGAAATCAATATTGAAAAAGAGTGGGGGATATCTCCCTCATTCGATGATAATGTTAAAGCCTATCGCTTTTTTCCTCATAAAACAAAAGGTGAAGGATTGTTTGTGACTGTTTTAAGGAAAGATGAGTTGACAATTCCTAATCATGAACAGTATAATCAAAAGCGTTACAAGAAAAATAAAAAGTATCCCTCACCGTTAATAAAAGATCCTTCTATTTACAGGGAGTATCTAAATTATCCTGACGATTTCGATTATATTCAGGATGAAAACCGCATAATAGCAATTCCTAAGCAGCTTTCTGCAACTATGTTATCTTTAAAAGATATATTGAAAATTGTTTCAATGGGAATTGAACTGGGTGAAATAAAAGGGAAAGACTTTATTCCGTCTCATACTCTGGCAATGAGCAGTAAACTCAATAGGGAGGCTTTCGCAACCAGAGAGTTGATGTATGATGAGGCAATATCTTATCTTCGCAGAGAGGCGATAAATATACCGGATGCGCCTAAAGGTTTCATTTTGCTTACTTATAGGGATAAACCTCTTGGTTTCGTGAAAAACATTGGCAATCGTGCAAATAATCTCTATCCAAACGAATGGCGAATAAGAACATAGTCAGTCAGCCTCTCACAATATTGTTTGTAGTATTGGCGATAGTAGCAGCCCTTTTGTCGTTAATTGTTTCAAACCTGATGGTCAAAGAGCTTGCTGCAGAAGAACGCAGTAAGATGGAAGTGTGGGCTCTGGCAACAGAATCTATGATGTCGGAAGAGATAGATGCTGAGCTAGTGTTAACCATTTTACAAAGCAATACAACAATTCCCGTTATTATGTATGACAGGAATTTACAAAGGATAGAATCACACAATATAAAATTACCCAAGGAAAATGCAGAGTCTTATCTATTGGATAAAATAGAGAAGTTTAAGCGAAGACATGAGCCAATCGTGTTGAGTGAAATGAATCAAATACTTTACTATGATGACTCATATACCCTAAAACGGTTGCAATTTTATCCCTATCTTCAGCTTTTTGTTATTGCACTTTTCATCGGACTGGCATTCCTTACTTTAAACCGCTCTAAGCGTGCTGAGCAAAACAGGGTGTGGGTAGGATTGTCGAAAGAAACAGCACATCAGCTGGGCACTCCAATTTCATCATTAATGGCATGGTCTGAATATCTTAAACTAAAGGAGCCGGATAATTTCTTGCTGACTGAGATTGATAAGGATACGTACAGATTACAAATGATTGCAGAAAGGTTTTCTAAGATAGGTTCTGAACCCGATCTAAAGTCTGCAAAACTTCAGGATGCAGTGAAAGAATCACTTTCCTATATGGAGAATAGGATTTCTGAACGAGTTTCACTAAAAGTTAGTTTTCCTGAACAACCAATTTATGTGATGATGAATGAACCTCTGTTTAGTTGGGTTATAGAGAATCTTACTAAAAATGGTGTTGATGCCATGAAAGGTGAAGGTGAGATAGCTTTTTCAATCACAGAAGAAAATAATCGTGTCTTTCTGGATATAAAAGATAGCGGAAAAGGAATACCTAAATCAAAGTACAAGAAAATATTCTCTCCCGGCTACACAACAAAAGAAAGAGGTTGGGGGTTAGGTTTATCGCTTGTTAAGCGAATAATTGAGGTGAATCATAAAGGCCAAATTTTTGTCAAACAATCCGAAACAGGAAAAGGAACAACTCTCAGGATTAGTCTTAAAAAAGCAGATTGAATTTTTATTTTAAGTGAATTTGCCGGTTATATCAATATAATCAGCCCGAAATATGGCGTTGTATAGTCCTGTTTTTAATTTACATTGATTTGAATTTAGTGTAAACCTATTTCAGGACTAGACACGTACTTAGTACAAAGATCGCTTATAGATGGCTTATAGATAGCTTATGTAAGTATAAGCTATCTATAAGCCATCTTTGTACGAAGCCCTACTCATTGCCAATTAAAAGACTGATTTTAATCTGATCGGCATCTGCATATTTTTTGAGAAGATTTATGGAATATTCAACAGCCTCATCAAGTCCTTCACAGCCCGAGTACCCGTTTATCAGCATCAAAAGATGTTTGGTGCCAGGTGTGATTTTTGTTCTTTCTTCGTCACTGCTTGGGTTGCCAATACCACCAACGGAGTCCCTGTAGACAGGCAGTCCATCAATATTCATCATGCCACGACCGATTGCTTCGAATGGTTCATCTGCTTTGCCAACACCTAAACGGAGATTGCCTTCAATTTTATCTGCATCAAAACCGCCAATGGAATATCCGGTTTTTAAAGAAACAAGGTTGATTAAGTCAACAAGAGTGTCAATCTGATAAAGTCCCTGCCCTTTAAGTAATCTTCTGCATAAAGCTTCACCTGAAGGCCTGTACCTGTTGGGATCTTTCCCCAACTTTTTATAGACCTCTCGCGTAGCCTCAATTGCAGGGAGTTTTTTTATATCTGCCATGCTGCTTGTGGAGGAGAAATGATTGATAAATTCATTAATTTCCTGCCAAAGTTCATCATTGAATTTAGTATTCTTTACTTTGCAATAAATAGCAGCTAAATTAAAACCGGGGCATACTGTTAGAATTTCCTCACCTATTTTTATTTTTAATTCCATAAGGACAAAGTTATCAAATCTTAAGTAAACAATCCAAAACCAGATATAAAGTGATGAATATTTGAAAAATAACATCCATTTATTTGTCAAACTCTATTTCAATTCTTATATTTGCGTGAATTTTTGTTTTCATATGACTGACGAAAATAGTAAGTTACTCGTTGATCTGGAAGTGCGTATTAAACAGCTTCTGTTTTTATGTGATTCATTGAAAGATGAAAATGATAGATTAAAAACAGAGATTGGGCTGAGGCAGGATCATATTGATGAGGCCACAAAAAATCTAAAGGACTTGAAAACAAAGTATGATAGTTTAAAAACCGTAAGGACAATAACAGCAGCGTCGGTTGACGTTGACACTGCTAAATTTAAACTATCTAAACTGGTGCGGGAAGTAGACAAATGCATAAATTTATTAAAATAGTATTTAAAAATTTATGTGATGGGGGACGAGAAATTTTTATTAACGTTAGAGGTTGCCGGCAGAAGGTATCCATTGAAAGTGAAAAGGTCTGAAGAACAGGCTTTCCGAACTGCCGCTAAACAGATAGATATAAAAGTAAACCAATACCGTGTTGCATTTGGGGCAAACCCTAACTTAACAACACAAGATTTTATGGCAATGGCAGCCATTCAGGCATTGGC
>JAQUIZ010000176.1 GCA_028683355.1 Fermentimonas sp. | reverse complement strand
TGAAAAACTTCAAAAGCTTGTAGCCCGGTTCAGAGAAGAAACAGGCAACGACTCTGTTCCTTTTGTGGCTGGTGAGTTAGGTTATTATAAGGAAAACTACAAGCTCATCAATAATGAGCTGAAGAAATTAACTGACATAGTTCCTTTTTCTGCTGTTGCAACCTCAGAAGAGCTTAAACATAAGGGAGACGGCACACACTTAGACAGCGAATCCGCAAGAAAGTTAGGAGAGAGAATGGCTATGGAGATGTACAAATTATTGTACCAATGAAAATGGTATCTTAGATCCTCAATTACCTCAGAACTCATGGGAGTTAATATTTAGCGAGACAGGTAACACTGTGATGATAGATATGCTATTAATCTTCGACAGAGTCCAGGATATCGAAACATACATAAACATGGGCTTCAGGGAAGGCATTACACAGTGCCTGGATCAGTTGGAAGATATGTTATGAAGAAATTATTTTTATTTAATCGCACTCTTATTAATAGGTAATATCACCTTTGCACAGCAACCGGTTAAGAAATCAGTGTTTATAGTTGTAGATGGCATACCTGTAGACCTGATTCATAAAGCAAGCACGCCCAATCTCGACAGGATAGAGAAAGAGGGAGTCTTTCTCGAGTCGTACGTGGGAGGTGAAAGAGGAGGCTACTCACAAACACCCACCATATCATCCAACGGCTATGCAACCCAGATTACAGGAACATGGGTAAATAAACATAACGTGTGGGACAATGGTATTGATGATCCCAATTACAATTACCCCACCATATTCAGACTCTACAAAGATACATATCCCGAAGGCAAAACAGCCATCTACTCAACATGACTCGACAACAGAACAAAACTACTTGGCGAGGGACTTGATGCAACAGGCAATCTGAAGATAGATTACGCCTTTGATGGATTGGAACTTGACACCCTCAATTATCCACACGACAAACACAGCTACTACATAAAAAGGATAGATGCCGAAGTAGCTATAGAAGCAGCCAAAAGCATATATAAAAACGGACCACGGTCGCACACCCATCACAGCCAGAAGTCACGGCGGTCAGAGCGACAGCGAAAGAAACACCTGGTTTGTGATCAATAAAAAAGGCATCAACGATTATGCCCGTAACCACAGAACAGCCGGTGTAGATCTTTTGCCCACCATAAGTGATTTCATGGATATCGACATAGATCAGAAAAGCCGATACCACAGCTGAAGTTCTTATCAGCACAACCAACAACATTAAAGAAGGTAAACCCGACAGCTACA
Source organism: Fermentimonas sp. (assembly GCA_028683355.1). Classification (GTDB taxonomy): domain Bacteria; phylum Bacteroidota; class Bacteroidia; order Bacteroidales; family Dysgonomonadaceae; genus Proteiniphilum. The sequence continues at coordinate 3,278 of JAQUIZ010000176.1, read as the reverse complement.
AAAAGATTGGAGAAGTACAGATAAAAAAAGAAACAGCACTACTTCCTATCAACGTTCCTGAGGGATCAGACTTTGCGAAAGTTGTTCTTAAGACACCCAATCATACGTTAAACTACTGGGTAAAAAAATATCAGTTCAAAATAAATACAAATACAGATTCTCATTTTGAGAACAGTTATATTCAATATCATCTCAAGCAAATAACAAAATAAATCACTACCTTTGATCCGTAATGTTTTATATATTAAAAAGTTAAATCTGTCTGCGCAATTATAAAGGGTTTACAACAATTGCAGTAACCTAAATGATATAAATTCTAAAACTATGAAAGCAAAAAAAGTACTGATCTGGACCTTAAGATTTATCTTATTATTTATTCTTTACATTCCAATCTGGATTATAGGCTCACTGGCAGTAGGGGACCTAATACCTGAAACTGCATCACAACCCGGATTAGTGAGCGAAACAAGTGGAATGCTTATCTTAGGTTTAATAAATACAATCCTGATAATCACACTTATTATAACCTCCAAATGGCACGGATGGCGGCTTGCGTTGTTTACAGGTATAGCATATTACGGCTCGTTCACACTACTCACACAAATAGAAACATGGTACTTTCTTAATGAAATAACCATGACACCTGGACTGCTTCCCCGATTGTTTATAATGGGATTACCCATAGCACTAATTTACATCCCCATTGCCATTATGATTTGCGGAAAATGGAGAAAAAGAGATACAGATACCGATAATATTAAGCTTGCAACGCCTTATAAGCAGTTGCTCCTTAAATTTGGCGCAATTGCAATAATATATCTTATAATATACTGGCTGGCAGGTTATTTTGTAGCATGGCAAAATCCTGAACTAAGAGCATTTTATGGCAGTCCCGGTGAAATAACCCCATTCTTCACTCACACATACAATACATTTATCGTCTCGCCAGGCTTAATGATTCTACAATTAGCAAGAGGGATATTATTTGCCGTAATAGTGCTGCCCATAATCCTTGCATCCAAACTTAAGCCTTGGCAAACCGCACTGTTGGTTGCATCACTTTTTGCAATACCCCATTTAGTGCATATCAACCCCAATCCACTTATGCCGTTAGCAAGTGTAAGACTCAGTCACATGGTTGAAACAGCCACCTCTACCTTTGTATTCGGATTGATTATAGTGTGGTTGTTGCATCGCAGACATTACAGTATTAAAGATTTGTTTGGTAAGAGTTGATTATTGATGGCCAGATACAAGCTATTTGAATTACTTCCCAAGTCGTAAGATGTAAGAAATATCCAGAAGTGCGAGGATTTTAGTTCCCAACCGGTGGGAAGTTGAAATAAAACGTTTCCATCAGATCGTTTGGCAACATTGAATACATTCTCCACCTGCATGATTCCCGAATTCAGACACACAATATCCACATGGTCATCATGTCTGCTATTACGGACAGGTACTTCAATTTGAGGATCCCAGTTGAAACTGACAATGTTGGAACCCTCCTCGTAGCTCATTTTTATGTTAGCAGGCAACTGCAGATCACCCTCAGCAACCTGAATCTTGCTGTAATCCAAAGCGAAATCGGGATATTCACCAACAATAGCCGTGTGATAAGCCACGCCAACCAGTTTCCTGTAATTCTTTTCACTGTTACGATAACCAAGTTTAATTATCTTATTAAGAGGAGACATACCTTTGTTAGCCAGTGAAAACTTCATCCTGTGAGCCAACTGCGCCGGTGTTTTGGGATCCCGTTGTTCAGGATTTGATCTTACAATCTGTTTGCCATTTCTCTCATAAACTACCACATTACCAATCTTACCGGATAGGGTGCCAAAAATTGAACCTATTGCCATAATATTTAAAAAAAATTTATTATTCCGCAATTTAACCAAAAATGTCCAAAAAACCAACAATTCAAGACTATATTTTGCTAATAATTACTATAAATACAGTTTATAATAAGTATATATGAGGGTTATATAAACATAAGCCGATATTATGTCAGATATAAGCCGGATATAAGCCGGTAATAAGCGGGAAGCGAGCTTGGGTTAGTAGATTTTCAGAAAAGTTCCACCCTACGTAATTTAAAGTAGGGATGTCTTTACGTTATTGTTTCAGTGCTGCCTTTGAAAATATATAATCTGGAATGTTTTCGTTGAAGCGGATGTTGGTTATTTTAAACTCGGTACCGTCACCACCCTGTTTCAACATATCCTTATAAAGTATGGTTTTTGGAAACCAGCGACCATCAATCTGAACCACATCACTCAAAACTGCACGTTTGAGCAGCTTGCCGCTTTTGGCATAAAACTCCTCTTTGAGTGGAATGTATCGTTCGGTGTCCACCCATATCTTTAGTGATTCATAAGCCAAATTATCCACTTTTGCAGTAAGCTCCAATACCCATGTCTTGCGTTCATCCAGCACCTCGCTGCCAATAACGGTTGCGTCATAGGTCTCGGTCAGCTTCCGGTCGTCCATCATATCCTCATAAGAGAGATCAGAACCCATAACCGACTGGCGCAGCATGTGCCCCGATATCTGTATTGTGCGATCGGTGGAGGGCGAATATATCCACAACTGCTCCTCCAGCTTCAGCATTTTGGTACCCTCTTCGCGGGGAGGGGAGAGGTACTCGGTAAAAGATCGTTTGTCGCCAACAGCATAGGTGCGCGAGGTGAGTGTGCGACTACTTCTTGCGCCATGTATTGTCATAGTCGATTCAAATACACGGTTTTCCGACGAAAGGTTTCGATCCACCCTCTCCAGGATCTGATCTGCCGTGGGCTGTGCCTGTAGAGGTATTAGTGTAACGGCAAATATAATGGCAATTGCAAACTTCATAACAGTAATGTTTTTATAGTAATTCAGATAGTTGTTTCCATTAAATCATTAAGCCTCCAGCTCCTTGAATAGCTGCGAAGTCTTTCGCTTGTAGATCCCTAACCCCGCAAGCATAGTCCCCACTATAGTTGAAAGCAATCCCGGAATAAACCCAATGTAGTAGTCTGTAGGCGTTATGCGAGTTCTGATTGCCGAGGGATACAGCATTGCAGAGCCCTCCATCATACCAGTAATATCAATTCCGTCCCTCTGCAGCAGAGATGCAGCAAACAATCCGAGTGCTGTACCTATGATTGACCCGGTTAAGCCTATAAATACCGACTCATAAATCAAGGTGCGATAGAGATGGTCTTTCTCTTCACCCATGGCAAGACGAACACCAAACTCACCGTAGCGACGCAGTCCCCCAAGTAGTCCGGCATTCC
>JAQUIZ010000175.1 GCA_028683355.1 Fermentimonas sp. | reverse complement strand
TAGCTGAAATTAAAAAGATCGATTACATCTTTCATAGTAACGTCAAAGAACTATATTTAGATTATACACCAGAGTATCTAAGAATCATTATTAGTAGTTTAGTAGGTAATGCAATTGGATGTTGTACTGAAGGTGATAATATTACAGTTAAAATAGACCTTGATAAAAACAAAAGATATTATACCATTGAGGTTTCGGATACCGGCGACAGAATGGAATTTAACGAAAATAATCATAATGGCTCAGAACAATATAAAACTCAATCCGGATTATCAATTACAAAAAAACTAGTAGAAAAACTAAATGGTAAAATTGATGGAGAAAATGATACAAATGGAAAAACTATATTTAATGTAAGAATTCCGATTCTTAACGAAAATATAAATCAAAATCAGGAAAGTCTTACTATCCACAAATCTTCAAGTTTGAATGATACAACCGAAATAAGTATAACAGATAAATATGATCAAAAGGACAAGCCTATTGTATTGATTATTGAAGACAACAGAGATATGAACTATTATTTGTCAACCATACTGAAAGATAAATATAATGTTATTATTGAGTCAAATAGCGAAAAGGGAATAAGTACAGCTAACGAAAAGATTCCGGATATAATAATTTCAGATGTTTCACTTCCTCGAATGGAGGGTTATAACTTTTGCAAAGTGATTAAAAACTCTCACGTTACAAGTCATATTCCAATAATACTGCTTACTGCTAGTGATTCCAAAGAGGAGCGCGTTCAGAGTATAAAATCAGGTGCAGATGCATTTCTTGTAAAACCTGTTTATGAAGCCGAACTTATAGCGATTATCGACAGGCTGCTATCAACCAGGAGACAAATAAAAGACAAATATTTGCCTGCTAAACATTTAAATATACATGACAATATTCAAGATTCAGGTCGAGATTCAGGTAATGAAGCTAATATAGACTTGATAAATCGTGTAACAAACCTAATTTACAGAGATATCACAAACACTGAAAATATTATTGACATTATAGCCTCTGATCTTTGCTTGAGCTCATCGCAACTAAACCGTAAGATTAAAGCAATAACAGGAATGACAACTACAAACTTTGTTTTGAAAACGAGATTAAACAGGGCTAAAAAACTACTCACTGTCACCCAAAAACCTATTGGTGATATTGCCATGGATTGTGGCTTTAATGACTTTGCTTATTTTTCCAGATCTTTCAAAAAGGAATTCGGAATGACCCCAACCACTTTCCAGCGTCTGCCCCACTCTGCCAATTAATATCTGATATTTCACTTCTGAATAGGTATATCTTAAGTAGAAATATAAAAACAATTAGGTTATGTCACAAAAAAACACCGTCAAGTATTCATATTACTTACGGTGTTTTGGAAGTGATCCGCCTGGGGCTCGAACCCAGGACCCCATCCTTAAAAGGGATGTGCTCTACCTGCTGAGCTAGCGAATCGACCTGATGCTTTCTTTCAAAAGCGAGTGCAAAGATAAAAGCTTTATTTTAATTATGCAACCCTTTTCACGTTTAAATTGGCACTATTTTAACTTAAAATATTTACTCCTCTAATAATTAGAAAGATACACTTAAATTAATTTTGTTATTCTATTCAAATAAATATATCAAGCATCTAAATTTAATATTTCAACTGTATCAGCTAATATATCTTCTCTGAAAAATAATCAATACCTGTAATGTTCTGGTTTATATGGACCGTCAACAGATACACCTATATAATCAGCTTGTTTTGCAGTTAAGGTGGTTAATTTCACTCCTATTTGATCCAGATGGAGTCTTGCAACTTCTTCATCAAGATGTTTTGGAAGACGGTATACTCCTACTTCATAATCATTTTTCCAAAGATCTATTTGCGCCAGAGTCTGATTTGAGAATGAGTTACTCATTACAAAGGATGGGTGACCCGTAGCACAGCCAAGATTTACTAACCTGCCTTCTGCAAGAAGAAATAAGGAATTGCCTCCCGGAAAGGTATATTTATCAACTTGTGGCTTAATATTAAGGTGTTTCATCCCGGGGAAGTTCACTAAAGCATCTACCTGAATCTCATTATCGAAGTGTCCTATATTACATACTATGGCTTGATCTTTCATCTGCTGCATGTGCTCAATAGTTATAACATCACGATTACCGGTCGTTGTTACGAAGATATTGCCCTCTTTCACGGCTTCTTCCATCGTATTAACCTCAAACCCTTCCATTGCAGCCTGGAGTGCGCAAATCGGATCTATTTCGGTCACAATAACCCTTGCACCGTATGAGCGCATAGAGTGTGCGCAACCTTTACCTACATCACCATAACCAAGAACCACCACAACTTTGCCTGCGATCATAACATCCGTGGCTCTTTTAATACCATCAGCAAGAGATTCGCGGCATCCATAAAGATTATCGAACTTTGATTTAGTTACTGAGTCATTAACATTGATTGCGGGAACAAGTAATTCTCCTTTTTCCATCATCTGATAAAGTCGGTGTACTCCAGTTGTAGTTTCTTCTGAAATACCCTTCATTTCTGCAACAGTCCGGTGCCAGCGTTCATTATCTTCATTTAAAATTCGCTTCAGAGTGTCAAGGATAATCTGTTCTTCTCGATTATTACCCTTTCTATCAATTGTTGAAGAATCATTCTCAGCCTGATATCCTAAGTGTATTAACAGTGATGCATCACCTCCATCATCAACAATTAAATTTGGGCCCTTACCGTCAGGAAATCTCAAGGCCATTTCAGTACACCACCAATACTCCTCAAGGGTTTCACCTTTCCAGGCAAATACAGGAACACCTGAGGCTGCTATAGCTGCTGCTGCATGGTCTTGTGTGGAGAATATATTACAGCTGGCCCAGCGCACATCAGCTCCTAATTCTACTAACGTTTCAATTAGTACGGCAGTCTGTATTGTCATGTGAAGGGAACCCATAATACGGGCTCCTTTTAATGGTTTCTCCAATGCATACTTCTTGCGAATAGCCATCAAACCGGGCATTTCATGCTCAGCTATATCTATTTCCTTGCGTCCAAAATCTGCTAATGTGATATCTGAAACCTTATAAGGAAGATCAGAGGAAAATTTCTTATCCATATTGATTATAATTTAATTTATCTATTTTTAAGCACACAAAGTTACTAAATTTATAGATTGTTTCTAACTTTGACTTTAAAGAAAGCAATTGAAAGAGTAAGACTTAATGAAAATTATATATTCCAACTATCTGCCTTTTAATGGATTCAGAGCGATTAATTTATTGGGTATCGTTTTCGCAGGGAAACAGTATTTTCCCCTGGATAAGCGAACCATAAATCATGAATCTATTCATTCACGTCAGATGCTTGAACTTTTTATAGTTGGGTTTTACATTTGGTACATTTTCGAATGGGTACTTAAATTAATTATTTACAAAAACAGATATAAAGCATACAAAAATATTGGATTTGAAAGAGAAGCTTACGACAATGACAGTAATATTAATTATCTAAACAAAAGAAAGATTTTCTCTTTTATAAAATATATATAAGTCAGAAGCATGATATCTCCCACTAATATTAAAAATTTAAGGCAATGAAAAAAATATACTTACTTCTCATTTTCGGTGCACTTTTTTTAATTATGTGCGCTCAGGATAATCAGCAAAACAAGCAAAACAATCAATTTAATCACGCTATAACAATGAAATTCAACAAACTAACCCCCGAAGAAGAAAGAGTAATAATTAATAAAGGTACCGAAGTTCCGTTTACAGGAGAGTTACTAAATAATTATGAGAAAGGCACATATATTTGTAAGCGTTGCGATGCACCTCTATACAGATCTGAAAATAAATTCGATGGTCATTGCGGATGGCCTTCTTTTGATGATGAAATAGAAGGATCGGTAAAAAGAGTTAGAGATGCTGACGGTCGGCGCACAGAAATTCTTTGCAATACCTGTGGTGCACATTTGGGTCATGTGTTTCTAGGTGAGGGATTTACTCCGAAACAAACACGGCACTGCGTTAATTCGATTTCAATGAAATTTATACCTGACGGACAAGAGAGTGATATAACTGCATATTTTGCATCCGGTTGTTTCTGGGGTACTGAATATTACTTCATGAGAGCACCCGGAGTTAAAGAAACTACGGTAGGTTTTATGGGTGGCCATGTTGAAAACCCTACGTATGAGCAGGTATGCCAAAAAAACACGGGACATCTTGAGACTACAGAGGTAGTTTTCGACCCTTCGGTCACAAATTACGAAGAAATAGTTAAATTGTTCTTCGAAACACACGACTTTACCCAGACAAATGGTCAAGGGCCGGATATTGGACCTCAGTACCTATCTTGTATATTCTACTCAAATGCTACAGAAAAAGCAATTGCAGAAAGATATATAGATTTGCTTACTTCAAAAGGATATAGAGTAGCTACTATGCTTAAACCAGCTTCAACATTCTGGCTGGCAGAAAATTATCATCAGGAATACTATGATAATAAAGGAGGTACACCTTACTGTCACAAATACACAAAAATATTCTGACAACTTTTAGATATTAATAATTTCTATAAACTTTT
>JAQUIZ010000174.1 GCA_028683355.1 Fermentimonas sp. | reverse complement strand
ATGAACTTATTAACCGTTTGTGGTGGGCTACCAACAATGCTTACTTGTCAAATCTAATGGGCTACCCTACTGATTGTCCTCAACGAGAAAAGAATGGGTGGACAGGCGATGGGCATTTTGCAATAGAGACAGCACTATATAATTTCGATGGTATTACAATTTATGAAAAATGGATTGCTGATCATCGTGATGAACAACAGCCTAACGGAGTTTTACCTGATATAATACCGACAGGCGGATGGGGATATGGGACTGCAAACGGACTAGACTGGACAAGTACTATTGCCATAATTCCCTGGGAAATTTACAGGTTTTATGGAGATAGTAAACTATTGGCTGATAGCTACGAGAACATTAAACGATATGTTGATTACGTAGACCGCACTAGCATTGAAGGACTCACTTCTTGGGGAAGAGGTGACTGGGTACCTGTTAAATCCAGATCTAATCTTGAGTTAACATCTTCTGTTTATTTCTTTGTTGACACTAAAATATTGGCTAATGCTGCTAAATTATTCGGAAAAGAGAGTGATTATAAATATTATTCTGCACTAGCCGATAAGATAAAAAATGCAATTAATGATAAATACCTGAATCGTGAAACGGGAATTTATGCAAGTGGAACTCAAACTGAGCTTAGCGTTCCGCTTCAATGGAAGGTTGTTCCTGATGACTTAACACCTCTGGTTGCTGCTAATCTTGCAAAGAAAGTGGAAGAAGCAGATTTTCACCTTGATGTTGGTGTATTAGGAGCAAAAGCTCTTTTAAATGCTTTGAGCGAAAACGGATATCCGGAAGTTGCATATAAGGTAGCTGTACAAGACACCTACCCTTCCTGGGGATGGTGGATTGTAAACGGAGCCACAACTCTTCTGGAGAACTGGGACCTGAATGCTGAAAGGGACATATCTGATAATCACATGATGTTTGGGGAGATTGGCGCTTGGTTCTTTAAAGGATTGGGAGGTATTTACCCGGATTCCGATCAGCCTGGATTTAAGCATATAATCCTGCGACCTTATTTTGAAAAGGATTTGGAACAATTCAGGGCAGATTTCAAATCTCCATACGGAACTATAGTATCTGACTGGAAATGGGAAAATGATATCGTGGTTTATAATGTCGTAATCCCGGCAAACAGCAGTGCTACTTTATATCTACCTGAGAATACTGAGGCTCAAGGAGTCGATACTAGAGGGTTTGACAAAATAGACCTAGATTCCGGCAGTTATACCATTAAGATTTCTTATCGATAGAAGACTACAAAGAATAATGAAATATTAACCTGATATAAAAACATAAAGAGAATGAAAAACGAAAAAACATCAATGTCCAGAAGAAATTTCCTGGCTGTATCCGGAGCAATTGCAGGGTCTACTGTTATTAACCGTAATTCTCAAATGTTTGCTGGAAATGTTGCTACCCCAAAACAGTCTGTAAATAAAACAAAAGTGGCATTAGTCGGACTGGGTGTGAGAGGTATTGGTATGTGGGGGAACAGCGTATTGAAAGATTATTCCGATTATGTAGATTATGTTGGCCTTTGTGACCACAACCCGGGGAGGTTAGAGGTAGGAAGTCAGATGATAGGGGCAAATTGTCCTACCTACACCGATTTTGAAAAAATGATGCTTGAAACGAAACCAGACGTCCTCATAATTACCACTGATGATGACACGCATGATTACTTTGCTGAGAAAGGTATGGAGATGGGTGCAGACATCATTTGCGAAAAGCCGATGGCAATAGATGAGAAGAAAATTCAAACTATTATTGATGCCGAAAAAAGAACAGGTAAGGAGTTCAGGGTGACTTTTAATTATCGTTATTCGCCGCATCGCGCAAAAATGTGGGAAATTCTTCGTGCAGGCGAGATTGGAGAACTGACTTCAATTGATTTTCACTGGTATCTCGACACTTCTCATGGTGCAGACTATTTCAGGAGATGGCACAGACTAAAGGAAAAAGGAGGATCACTTTGGGTACATAAAGCCAGCCATCATTTCGATCTGCTTAATTGGTGGATTGAAAGTGATCCTGAAAGCGTTTATGCATTAGGTGATTTAAATTTATATGGCAAAAATGGACCTTTCAGAGCCGAAAACTGTAGAAATTGCCCACATACAAAAGAGTGTAATTTCTATTACGATATCATGAGAAATGAGGTGAATAAAAGGTTATATGTTGATAATGAAAAATATGACGGGTATTTTCGTGATGGTTGTGTATTTAGAAATGATGTGAACATATATGATAAAATGGCTGCAACCATTAAATATATGAACGGAGTCCAAGTATCATATTCCTTAACTGCCTACTCTCCGTATGAGGGATACAGAATTGCTTTTAACGGTACAAAAGGAAGAATGGATGCATGGATTCAGGAATCTAATCCTACTACTGATGCAAACTATGATGAGATAGTTTTGTACAAAAACTTTGGAAAACGAGAATATATTCAAATACAGCAAGGCAGCGGACACGGTGGAGGAGATAAACTCCTGAGAGATCAAATCTTTATTCCTGGCACTAAGGACCCCTTAAAACAGGCAGCCGGAGTAAGGGACGGTGCATTAGCATGCTTGGTTGGGATTGCTGCAAGAAAGAGTATCGATTCAAAAGAAACTGTATATATAAAAGATCTCACTTCTTTAAAACCTAATGTTACTAAGATATAATTCAGTTTAATTAAAATCCTATATGATAAAATTAGGGAAGTTTAGTTTCGGAGTGGGCGATCGTTTCACACTACAAGGGAAAGCACAGCTTAGGGCAATAATCAGAGCAAACGAGAAAGGATTAGAGATAACTCCTGTGTGGAACAAGTCAAACAGGGAGCATATTTATGTTGGTACTGTTCCTGCTGACACACGTAAAGAAGCTGATGAAGCGGTGAAGGCGCTGAATTATAAAGGAAAATATTTTGTAGATGCAGATCATATTAATATGAATACAGTTTCAAAATATGTTGAAACATCAGACTTCTTCACTATCGATGTGGCCTCTTTTATAGGAAAAGAGAGTAGTAAAGAAGATGTTGACTCATTTATTGAATCATGTAAAAAGTATATAGGTCAATTACAGATTCCGGGTATTGAGTACCCAATAAACATAACCAAAAAGCTTTTACAAGAAATAGCCGGCAAGTTTCTTGTTGCATCACAGCAAGCGTCTGAAATTTATACATATCTGAAAAAAGAAAAAGGTGAAGGAAATTTCATTACAGAAGTTTCCATGGATGAGGTTGAATCACCTCAGTCACCTGTAGAATTGTTGTTTATATTAAAAATGTTAGCAGATAGAGGTGTTCATGCCCGTACCATTGCACCCAAATTCACTGGCAGATTTAATAAAGGTGTTGATTATGCAGGCGATCTTGAACAGTTTGCTAAGGAATTTGAAGAGGATATACTAGTTATAGATTATGCGGTAAAAGAGTTTGGACTGCCTGATGATCTTAAGCTCAGTATTCATTCAGGAAGTGATAAATTCTCAATCTACCCTATTATGTCTAAAATAATAGCTAAGCATGACAAGGGATTGCATGTTAAAACAGCAGGTACAACATGGCTTGAAGAGGTTACAGGATTATCTGTTGCCGGTGGTGATGGCCTGAGAATTGCTAAAAAGATATATAAGAACTCATATAATCGTCGTGAAGAACTTTGTGCACCTTACGCTGATGTTATTGATATTGATCCTGCACTATTGCCTTCAGTTAAGGATGTGAATGGATGGTCGAGTGATAAGTTTGCCAATACTCTTCGTCATATTCCTGATCACCCGGATTATAATCCAAACTTCAGACAACTTATTCATGTTGCTTATGCAGTGGCTGCACAAATGGGTGATGAATATACTGATATGCTTATAAAACATGCTGATATCATTGGGGCGTGTGTTGAAGAAAACATTTATGAAAGACATTTAAAAAGGTTGTTTAATATATAAAGGTTTCTCCTGTCATAACCCTAAGCATTAAAATCATTTAATGAAGTTAAAGTTTATACAATAGCATTATTATTGTTACAATAAAAATTCTAATCGATTGAATATAAAAATATAATTTAAACTATATACAAATGAAACACTTCTCGTTAAAAGGTATTATTAAACTACTTATAATCTTAGTAACTACAATTCTTATAGCAGGATGCAGTTCAAACGAAAGACTTTACATTCAGAATCTTAAATGCGAAAACCTGAATGACCCATTGGGTATCAACAGCTTGCAACCTCGTTTTAGTTGGATAAATATCTCAGAACAACCGGGCGTATCTCAAACTGCGTATCAAATAATAGTTGCAACTGAAATAGATAAATTAACAGAAGATAGATCCGACTATTGGAATTCGGAAAAAGTCAATTCTTCAGAGAGCAACCTTATAACATATAATGGCAAGAAGTTAAATTCGGGTCAGATCTTGTATTGGAAAGTAAGAGTATGGGATGAAAATGATAAAGTTTCAAAATGGAGCGAACCGGCAAAATTTAGCATCGGGCTTCTTGATCCAAATGACTGGTCGGCTTCTTATATTGGATTCACAGAAGCAAATAAAAGTGAAGATAGTTTGTCTGTAAACTCAGATGTTGATAACGAAAATGTGAATGGATTTAGTCTTGC
>JAQUIZ010000003.1:49375-67594 GCA_028683355.1 Fermentimonas sp. | reverse complement strand
GGAAGTATTCCATCTGTTCCTCAATAGGCACAAGATCCTCTAATATATGAAACGAGTCAATTCCCTGCTCGTCTAGTGTTTGGCGTAATTTTGCCAAAAGATCATCATGTCCACTCATAATTACAAAGATATATTATTTTATCATTTCTTTTGACTAGCAATGGCTTAAAGTTTATCAATTTGACAGTTAATTCCTCAGAATTTTATAAATTCGCAGATTAATAATATATCGACTTCAAGTATGAAACTAGCATTTCGAGTTCCATATCATACCTTTGAAAATAAATAGTTTAAATAAAATGAAAATTAATATAGTAAACAGGTCACGACACACCTTACCCGAATATGCGACAATATCTTCTGCAGGTATGGACTTGAGAGCAAACCTTGACACTCCTGTTGTATTAAAACCTCTTGAAAGATCTCTTATACCAACAGGTATTTACATACAGCTTCCAATTGGATATGAAGCACAGATACGTCCACGCAGCGGACTTGCAATAAAACATGGCATAAGTATCGTAAATGCTCCGGGCACTATTGATGCAGATTACAGGGGAGAGATAAAAGTTATATTGGTAAATCTTTCAAATGAAAATTTTACAATAAATGACGGTGAAAGGATATGCCAGATGGTAATAGCACAACATGCACGTGTTGAGTGGGCCGAGGTTGAAGAACTTGACGAAACAGAGCGTGGTGAAGGAGGCTTTGGACATACCGGAAAGAAATAAAAATTACACTAAGTATGATTTATAAAAAATCTCTCATAAAATGGTCACTCATTTTATTAATATATTGTTCCGCAACCATATTATTTTCACTTGAGTCCTTTGCTCAACAAGACAAAGTGATTCAAGAGTTCAATTATGATGACAGTAGAAAATTCGATTATATCTTCTACGAAGCATTGAACTCCAAAGCACAGGGAAAGTATGACGAAGCAATAGATCTTTTTCTTCACTGCTATTCTCTTGACTCTACAAACGCCAATGTCTTAATTGAGTTAGGCACTTTTTATAATGTACTTCAAGAGAAAGATAAAGCTCATGATTACTATAAAAAAGCAGTTAGTTACGACAAGACTAATTACTATTATAATATGATGCTAGCCGGGCTAAGTAAGGAGCTTGGACTAAAACAGGAAGTTGTAGATATTTATGAGGGCTTGATAAAACTGTATCCGGATAAACCGGAACTTCTTTTCGAAACAGCTAATGCTTATGCTGATAACGGTGAGCTTGATAAAGCAGTAAATCTACTTGATGAACTTGAGAAAAGTGTTGGTGTTTCAGAATCACTGGCATTGAACAAATTTCGCCTGTATTCCATGCTGGATAATAAGGAAAAGGCTTTTGAAGAGATTCAGCAGATCATTGCCAAAAACCCTGATGATATCAGATATCTTATATTAATGGGTGACCTGTACATGGATGACAATCAAATAGAAAAGGCATTGTCTTATTATAATCAGGCAAAATTAATCGATCCTGATTATCCTGCTTTGATACTGTCCTTCGTAAATTATTATGAAAAAACCAACGACAGAGACTCTGCACAATCCGAGATACAAAAAGCAATAACCAGCCCTTCGATGGATGTGGATACTAAAATTCAGCTTCTGACAAGATATTTAGGTATATTACAACAAAACAAACAAGATATAAAGCAGACAAACCCCTTATTCCAGTCGCTCTTTGAACAGCATCCCCATAATACTCAGCTAAACCTGATATACGGAAATGTTTTATATCTGCAGGGTGATAAAGAAGGTGCAATTGATCAATTTGAAATATTCGTAAAAGGTAATCCTGAAAATCCAGCAGGATATGAACAAATTATTCGGGCAGCACTTCCTGAGGAAGATCTCGATAAAGTAAAAGAGGTGACAACTGAAGCTTTAAAACATCTGCCGAGAGAGCCACAGTTTTATTATTATCTGGGTGCAGTAAACTTTCAGCAGAAAAATTTTAAGGAAGCATTAAGAGTATTCGAGTTAGGTTTAGATAGTGCAAATTTTAATAATCCAATACTTGAATCAGATTTTTATGGTCAGATTGGCGACCTTAACTACTTTCTGGATAATAAGCAGACAGCGTTTGATAGTTATGAAAAAGCTTTAAAATTAAATCCGCAAAATATTCCTGTATTAAACAATTACAGTTATTATCTGTCTCTAGAGAAGAAAAATCTTGATAAAGCCGAACAGATGAGTGGTATTACTGTCAAGTTGGAGCCACTGAATCCAACATATCTTGATACATATGGCTGGATTTTATTTGAACAAGGCTCATTCTTAATGGCTAAGATATATATCGAAAAAGCTATAGAATATAGTAAAGAGCCTTCTGCAGACGTTTATGAACATTACGGTGATGTCTTGTACATGAATGGTGAACAAGAAGAAGCTCTGGTGCAATGGAAAAAAGCAAGAGAACTAGGTGGTGATTCAAGAGAATTAAAAAGAAAAATAAGGAGAGGAAAATTATAAGTTTCTTTTTTAATATGTACAATAATGAAACGTGTCAAATATAAATATATACTTATTATCTGTGTTTTACTTGGACTGGCTATTGTTGCCTGTAAGCCCAAGCAGAGAATTGTTTATTCAACTAAACCGGTTGAGGACAAAGAGAATAATCAACTTTTCAGCGATATAAACACAAACTCATTTGACTTCAATACCTTTTCATCAAGATTAAATATGAGCTTAACCAGTGGAACTCGTTCATTGAGTTCCAGGGCTAATATCCGAATGATTAAAGATAGTGCAATACAAATCTCTGTACAGCCATTATTTGGAGTGGAGGTTTTACGTTTATATATTGATCCTGATAGTGTTGTTATCCTTGACAGGATGAACAAGCGCTATGTTGAGGAGTCACTGAATTCATTAAAAGAACAATATCCGGTTGGTTTTGATTTTTATACTATGCAATCAATTCTTACCAACTCGCCATTTGTTTCAGGAAAAAGCAGTGTTGAAGATTCAGATTTTCGTAAGTTTAACATTACACAAACATCAGACTTAAACTACTATTTAACTTCTAAAGATCCAGTATCCGATATTGAATACTCTTTTACAGTAAATGGAAATGACAGAATTACCTTCACACATCTCATGCAATATGAAAAGCAGCAGTCTCTACAATGGACTTATGATAATTTTGCTGTTTTGGGAACCAATTCATTTCCACACAAAATGAATGCTACAATTTCGTTAAAGTCCAGAAAAATTGATGCTGAATTTCTTTTTTCAGAAATTGTTACAAATGTACCTGTTCAGGTAACCTCTCAGGTACCTGATAGTTACAGGAAAGCATCTATGGATGAAATACTTAAAATTATATCGTCAGAATAATGAAAAAGTTAGTTCTAATTTCACTCTTTTATTCGTTTACAGTTTTTCTATTCTCTCAGACACAGCAGATTGAAAATCTTCAAAGGCAACAACAGGCAATTCAGGAGGATATTAGAAATACCAATAAGTTATATCTCGATGTAAAGAAGCAGACTACCACAATACTGGATCGTATTAATCTGATAAATAAACAAATCGCTTCACGAAGAGAACTGATAAGTATGCAACGCAGTGAAATAGATGCATTGCGTAAGGAAGAAGTCAGACTTGAATCAGAAATAGAGAGACTAAATAGAGAGCTGAAAAAGAAACAAGAAAATTATGCTGTAGCTATAAAAGGATTGCTTAACCAAAAACATAACCAAAATAAGCTTTTGTTTGTACTTTCGGGTAAGACGTTTGGCGAATCTTTGAGAAGAATGCAATATCTGAGGGAATATTCAAAATGGCAGAAATCACAAGCAGAAGAGATAAAGATTCAAAATGCTCAGATAACCCTAAAAAAAGATGCTCTGATATTAGCTAAAGCAGAAAAAGAGAAAGCATTGGCTTCATTACAGGAAGAGCAGAAAAAACTCGAGGGAGAAGAGAAAATTCGTCAGTCGGAGATTTCCCAGACAAGAGGACAGGAACAAGCTTTAAGACAGTCACTGCAACAAAAACAGCGTCAGGCAGATCAACTGAATGCACAGATCGAGAAACTTATTGCAGAAGAGGTTGCCCGTCAGGAACGTGAGGAGGAGGCAAGGCGACTAGCAGAAGCTAAAAAACAAACTGAAAAACCTGCAGCAGATAAAAAAACACCTGAAAGTTCTGTAACACCTTCCAGAACTGAATCAGCTGCTCCAAGAACAGGAACTTCACCCAGAATAGATCCCGGAGCAAGCAAAGTGTCGGCTGAGACATTTAACTTGTCAAAAGACTTTGCTGCTAATAAAGGTAAGCTGCCTATGCCGGTGACAGGAGCCTCTACAATAGTAGGTAATTTTGGCACAAAACGTCACAGTGAATGGAATGTTACAACAAATAGCAATGGTGTTGATATTCAGGCCGAGAATGGGGCGGATATAAGAACTGTATTCGATGGTGAGGTTTCAAAAGTATTTTCTTTTCCGGGTTCAAACACATGTGTAATCGTACGGCACGGTGATTATTATACATTTTATGCCAATATTTACGATCTGTTTGTAAAGCAGGGCGATAAGGTTAAAGCCGGACAGTCACTCGGACGTATTTTTACGGATCCTGATACAGGTGTATCAACAATGCATTTTCAATTATGGCAAAAAACAACTAAAATAAATCCCGCACCCTGGCTAAACAGGGGTTAGCAGTATTAATCTTTAAATTTATTATATGTCACTGAAAACACGTCTTGTAGTAATGAATTTTCTCCAGTTTGCTGTCTGGGGAGCGTATCTCACCTCTATGTCCCGTTATCTGGGACCTGCCGGTATGGGTTCTCATATAGGAATATTTTATTCCGTACAGGGAATAGTATCAATTTTTATGCCTGCTCTTATTGGAATTATTGCAGACCGATGGGTACCTGCGCAGAAATTATTAGGTGCTTGTCACATTCTGGCAGCTGTCTTCATATTATCTGCCGGATTTTATGGGTTAAGCAGTGGGAATGAGGTCTCATTTGGTTATTTCTTTACACTTTATACACTTAGTGTGGCTTTTTATATGCCCACATTAGCTTTGTCTAATTCAGTGGCATACACTATATTGGACAGGGCAGGACTGGATACAGTTAAGGCTTTTCCGCCTATACGTGTTTTCGGTACGGTTGGTTTTATTTGCAGTATGTGGCTTGTGGATATTTTGGGATATCAGACTACTGCCATGCAATTTATAGTAAGTGCAATACTTGGAATTGTATTAGGTCTATATTCATTCACTCTGCCTAACTGTCCGGTCAGTACTGATACAGAAGATAAAACTCTGGCTCAGAGACTTGGTTTAGATGCATTCAAACTGTTTAAGCAGAGAAAGATGGCTCTGTTCTTTATTTTCTCAATGTTACTTGGTGTGTCTCTTCAAATTACTAATGGATTCGCGAATCCTTTTATAGCCAGTTTTGAGGCCGACCCTCAGTATTCCAACACATTCGGTGTTCAGCACTCTAATATTCTTATCTCATTGTCTCAAATTTCAGAAGCACTTTGTATTTTGCTGATACCTTTCTTTTTAAGTAAATACGGTATAAAGAAAGTTATCTTAATAGCTATGTTTGCCTGGGTACTCCGGTTTGGATTATTTGGATTTGGAAATCCGGGAAGCGGTTTATGGCTGTTGATTCTTTCTATGATTGTGTATGGTGTGGCTTTTGATTTCTTTAATGTGTCCGGATCATTGTTTGTGGACAAAGAGACGCCTCACCATATAAGGTCAAGCGCACAAGGTATGTTTATGTTAATGACCAATGGTGTTGGTGCTACAATAGGCACTTTAGGTGCACAGTGGGTGGTGAATCAGTTCACATCGTGGCAGGATGTTGTGGTAAACGGACATACTAAATCACTTATGGTGGGTGACTGGCAGAGTGTATGGTTCATTTTTGCAGGGTATGCTCTGCTTGTCACAATATTATTTGGTGTCCTCTTTAAATACAAGCATAAACCAGAGGTTACAGGTGATTAATATTATAGCTTTATAATCACGAACTCAGAGTATAGAAGCTTCTTTGTCAGGTATAAAAAACCCGGGATGTAATTTAACACCCCGGGTTTTTTAATTATTTCGAGAACCTTAAATCTATTCAGTTGAATTAGGTATCATAATTATTGTCTTTAAATTTCCTTGCTTAAGGAAATCGCCTACATAGCTTTGAATATCAGCTCTTGTAATTCCATTAAGGGTTTCAAGATATTTGGTGTGCATATCTTCACCATAAAAATACTTATTGTCAATAATATTCAGCCAGTATCCGTTTTCCTTCAGATTTTCATTATAGCTCTTGTTCATATACTCTTTAACCTTCGAAAAATCTGATTCTCGCGGTCCGTTTGCAACAATATTATCCAGTTCGTCAAGAACTATCTTATTCAGATGTTTCAATCTTTCTGTATCAGGATCAGTGTCAAACATAATTTGAAGAATTGATTGTCCTTCCGGATATCTGGATATTGATCCTCCCGAATAAACACCATAAGTACCACCTTCTTCTTCTCTAACCTTTTCAGTGTATACGATATCCAGGATCTGATCAAACATGCTCATCTGTATCTGATTTTTCATGTCTCTTTTTATATTTCCTGTAATCGTATTAAAAACAGAAGCTTTGGGGTTAAGCATCTCACGATGGAAAATGTTTTCCATTTTACCTTCTTTGAAATCCATAGGTACTTTAACAAAATCAGCTTTCTCTGATTGTGCCGGTAGAGAAGCCAGATAACGCTCTATAACGGGTCTTACCTCATCCTCATTTATTTTACCAACAAGTGTAAACACAAAGCTTCCGGGATTGCTGAATAGCTGTTTGTACATTCCTAAGATGCGGTCATAATCCAGTTTGTCAAGATCCTCAGACTTTATTCTTTGTGTAAGTGGATTGTTGCCATATATAGCAGAGTTTATGGAGTCGCTGAAAGCAACCATTGGCTCAGCTTCCTGATTTCTGAGCTGAGTTTCCATACGCTGAACGTACGACTGGTATGCATCCTGATCTTTACGTGGGTTAGTAAAATAGAGATATACTAACTGGATCATTGTTTCAAAATCTTTAATTGAAGAAGATCCATTAATGTCCTGTGTGGTTAAACTAACTGAAGGACGTGCTGTTGCAGTTTTGCCCGCAAGTACTTTCGGAAGATCGGTAGCACTGAAATTTCCAACACCCCCAAGCGTTGAAATAGCACTCATCATCCTGCTATTTATAGGATCCTGAACTGCGAAATGTGAATATCCGCCTGCACTGGTACCGGTTAACAGAATCTCATCATTCTTGAAATCTGTATTTTTCAGGATTACTTTCATTCCATTTTCGAGGGTCCATACTGTAGCACCCATATCCTCATCTCTCTCTGATGAAACAATTTTCCCAGGTTCGGGTATATCAGATACAAGCGGTTCATCAATAACCTCACCTACATAGGGCTCGATTGTTTCTGCCTTTACTGTGTTTAAAACGTTCTGCAGCTCCTCCCTGGTAGGATAAATCAGTCCCTCTTTCTTTGGTCCTGTAACAGCAACTACAATATTATCATCACCAATCAGCTGTTTTATTGTCTGGTTGATTGCTTCGACAGGTATATTTGGAGCTACAGCCTGTAAAAACTGATATTCAAATTCGATTCCGGGTATTGGTTCACCGTCAACAAAAGATCTCACATATTCTTCCGAATAGTTTGAATTTCTTTGCTTGTCTCTGTTGTTATAAGCATCCTCGTAGTTTTTGAGAATGTTGGTTCTGGCTATATCATACTCTGCAGCAGTAAACCCGTGTTGTTTTGCTCTTTCTGTCTCACGAGTCATGGCTGCCAGTGCCTCCTTAATTTTGTCTTCAGAGCTGCCTGCTACAACTGTCCATGCATCTTTTGTTTTTGCAACAAAGAAGTCTCCGTCATAAGCATAAGCAGAAGTAAAAGGAGCATCAGGCTTTTGTAATATTTCAGAGAAGCGCTGATTCATCATCGATGAGGCTGCATTTAAAATGTACTGAGTAAGGTATCCTGCCTGGGTGTTTTTTAGTTCCTCTGGCATAGGATCATGCTTATAGAACATCATAATGCTTGTGTTGCGAGCTTCGGTATCTGTTGCAAGTGCAAATATTGGTTCTTTATTATCAGGAACAGGATAGTATACTCTTTCAGCTATCTCTTCATCTAAAGTAATAGGGGAGAATAGTTCCACTATTTTCTTTTCCATCTCATCTACATCAACGTCACCTACAACAATTATTCCCTGCAGGTCTGGCCTGTACCATTTGTGATAATAAGCTCTTATTTCTTCAGGTTTAAAGCTATTGATAACATCAATACTGCCTATGGGCATTCTTTTAGCATATTTGCTGTCAGGATACATTTCAGGTAGTAACTGATCCCATATGCGCTGTTGTGCTCCACCGCGTGTACGCCACTCTTCACGGATTACGCCACGCTCACTTTCCAGCTCTTCCTCCTCAAGTGAGATTGCATTAGACCAGTCGTGCAGCACCAGCAAGGCAGAATCCATTAGATTCTTATTAGTTGTAGGTATATCTGTCATAAAATAGACAGTCTCATCAAATGAAGTATACGCATTAATATTAACACCGAATCTTATTCCGTTGTCCTGTAGGTAGTTGAGCATAGTCTTCCCGGGGTAGTTCTCAGTGCCGTTAAATGCCATGTGCTCCAGAAAATGTGCTAAGCCTGCCTGGTTATCCTCTTCCTGCATTGAACCTACCTTTTGAGCAATGTAAAAGTCTGCCCTGTTTTCGGGTTGTCCATTGTTACGGATAAAATAGGTTAATCCGTTGTCCAGTTTGCCTTTGCGAACGTTAGGGTCTATCGGCAGCGTGGGGTTTTGTTGCGCTAAAGTGACAAAAGACGTTACTATAAGCAACAATGTTAAAGTTTTTTTCATATTCAATTTTTTAAGTTGTATTGATATTATTTCATTACGAAATATCTATATCCTTTCCAATACTGTTTGTATAAGATCCTCCATCGAACCTTTATATTCAGTATTAGTGTCTAATGCAACGCGATTAGCAATTATTGTACATACAGTCATTGCTTTATGCCCCATTAATTTTGAAAGGCCTGCTATTGCGGAACTCTCCATTTCATAGTTAGTTATAGAGTAATCTTGAAAACGGAATGATTCGATCCTTGAATTTAATTCAGGATCAGCTAGTGGTAGTCTTACATATCTGCCCTGAGGTCCGTAGAACCCTGTCGCAGAAATTGTAACACCGCGAATCATATCATGTCCTATTCTGTCAACCAGCTCTTCATTAGCACTAACTACGTAAGGCACACAATGAAATGGCGACCATTTTACATGTTTCTGAAAAGCTTCCTCAAACTCCTCTTCCCTAATCTTTTTTGAATCGGCATAGTAGTGAATAAGTCCATCGAAGCCGATTGACTTTTCTGAAACTACGTAAGACCCTGTAGGACAATGGGGCTGCATTCCTCCCGAAGTACCGACGCGAACCATGGTTAATTGTCTGAACTCATCCTTAACCGTTCGCGTCTTAAAATCAATATTTGCAAGTGCATCTAACTCCGTAAGCACTATATCAATATTATCTGTGCCAATTCCGTGTGAAAGGGCCGTAATTCGCTTACCTTTATATGTGCCCGTAACTGTGTGAAACTCGCGACTTTGCACATCGCACTCTATTGTATCAAAAAATGAGGCTGTCATCGTAACTCTATCCGGATCCCCCATCATTATAATCTTATCGGATAGCTGTTCAGGTGTTATATGCAGATGAAAAGCACTTCCGTCGGAGTTAATGATAAACTCCGAGTCAGGTATAATTCTCATATTCAGTTATTTTTTATTTCCGCTGCCACTCTGAGGTTTTGCAATAGAATCCCTCATATCTGTATCTGCCTTAATGTTTTCCATTCTGTAGTAATCCATAATTCCAAGATTGCCGTTTCTAAATGCTTCAGCCATTGCAATTGGAACCTGAGCCTCTGCCTCAATAACTTTTGCACGGGCTTCCTGAGCTTTGGCTTTCATTTCCTGCTCCAGAGCAATAGCCATTGCACGGCGTTCTTCAGCACGTGCCTGTGCTATATTTTTATCAGCTTGAGCCTGATCCATTTGCAGTACGGCTCCAATGTTCTTGCCTATATCAATATCAGCAATGTCAATGGAGAGTATTTCGAAAGCGGTTCCGGCATCCAGCCCTTTTTTCAGTACCAGCTTGGATATTGAATCTGGGTTTTCGAGTACCGACTTATGAGATACAGCTGATCCGATTGATGAAACAATACCTTCACCAACACGGGCAAGTATAGTTTCTTCTCCTGCACCACCAACAAGCTGTTTAATGTTAGCACGAACTGTTACACGTGCTTTAGCTATCAGCTGAATACCGTCAATAGCAACAGCAGATACTGGAGGTGTGTCAATAACTTTTGGGTTAACAGACATTCTTACTGCTTCAAGTACATCACGTCCGGCAAGATCAATTGCTGTCCCCATCTGAAATGTAAGATCGATATTTGCCTTGGATGCTGAAACCAATGCATGTACAACCTTTTCAACATGCCCGCCTGCAAGATAGTGAGCCTCTAAATTATCACGAGTGACACTTTTCAAGCCTGCCTTATGAGCCTCAATCATTGCATAAACTATTGTGTGAGGCGGAACACGGCGAAGTCGCATCAGAAACAACTGAACAAGCGAAATACGAACGCCGGCAGATAGTGCGTTTATCCAAAGGAAAAAAGGCACATAATGGAAAAATATCAGCAAAAAAGTGATTATTACCGCTATGGTAATGATTATTGGTATTGAAAATTCCATAATGATATAAATTTTGGTGTGAATATTATTGTTTTCTTTTTACCAGAACATTGTAAGTCTCTACTTTCACAATCTCTATTTCTGTATCTTCCTCGATAAATTCACCGTCGAAAGATTTTCCTTCTGCCTCAACATCGTTTACAAGAACTTTCCCGATTGGATTTAATCTGGATATTGTTGTACCTGTATCGCCAACGTTAATATTAAGCAGGTTACTGTTGTCTACACTGTTTTCAATATTGGTTTCCAGCGATATCCTGCGAAGCGATTTGGATTTTAATAACCATGCAAACGAAGCTCCAAGTGCAATAGCTGAGCCCGCAAGTGTGATATTTCCTGCAGTGCTTCCTATAAACATATAGGAGTAAATTATACCACCTACAATAAAAATAGCACCTGCAATACCTGCAATACTTATGCCCGGAAGAAGGAATATTTCAATTAGCATAAAAAGTATCCCAAGTAATATCACAGAAATAACAACAATAATGTGAAGTGTCATGTAAGGTTTATTTAGTTAAAATTACTACGAATTTCATCGTTTCTGGCCTGAATCTCCAGTCTCTCTATCTCTTTATAAAGTGTGTCAGCCTGCTTTTCCAAACTCAAAATTGAGACTGTAAGATTATTTCCAGTTGAGCCACTGTTGGAAAACTGTTCACGTTTATTATCCAAGTCAGATTTTATCTCTTCCAGCTGCTTTTTTAAACCTATAGCCTGTGAAAATATAGATTGTGCCCTGCTGCTCTTAAAATCAGACAGAGTATGATAAGTAACTTTGTCGTTTATAACAAATTCAAAGTCACCCGCCCTAACTTCTTTTAAAACAGCTACCTCTTTTGCAAGTGCCCTGATAGAGCTGTAATTCACACCTGCCTTCCAGCTGTCTGCAATAGATGATATAGCAGCTCTGCCGGCCATATATGACATATCATCGCTATCCAGAAGAGTTACTCTTTCATTCGGTATATAGGTATACACACAAACAGAATCAACCGGTTGATACCTATCTGTAGCGAACCATCCCACCCCCTTTTCTTCATCAATCACCAAAAGGTAATCATTGAATGGAGAGTTAAATGGCATATTCAGCTGATTTGGCATAAGGTATGTGTCAGATGCAAGATTATATCTTGTAACAAAAATATCATACCCGCCATATGACTGATGTCCGGTAGAAGCAAAATATATTGTCAGTCCATCACTCATAACAAAAGGGTAATCCTGATTAGCTGAATCATTAATAGATTCCGGCAGTTGCTTCTCATTACCAAATGAATCCAACAGTTTCTCCATGGCAAATAGATTGGAGTTAGTTCCCTCTTCTCCTTTCGAGTAATAAATCTTTTCCTCTCGCTCATTCATATATAGGGTTTTACTGCCATTTTGCTGTCCTGCGAAAAAATCGCTTATCATCATCAGCGATCCTGAAGACTTGCTCAAGTTGTATGCGGATAAAAATTTGGTTTTAGGAACAACCAGACTATCAATAATCTGTACATCTTCAGTTCGGCTTACATACCTTTTAAGTCTGTCGGCATATTCTCGAACTTCTTCAAGCTTATTCAGAGCTTCGTTGTTTCTGCGATTAGCTTTTTGGTATTTATCGAACTCACCCTCTGCCTCTTCAAAGCGATACAGTTTTACGTATAACTCTCCAAGAGTCAGATATGATTCAGGGATCTTTCTTTCTGATGCATATTTCAGGTACTGCTCAGCTTCTGTTAATCGCCCTGTTTTATAAAGGCTCACCCCCAGCCATTGATTTAGTGAAGCATCTTTAGGTTTTTCTTTATACTCAGTCTTAAATATAGGTAGTGCATCTGCGTAACGCCCATCAAGATACCAGCTTTTGGCATCATCAAGTGTTTGAGAATGCAAGGATTGGAACAAAATGACCAATAATATTGTAAAAACTGTATATTTCAATTTCATGTTGCTTATTATATAAACTCAAAGATAAGAAAAAACTCTAAGCAATTATAAAATTTGTCTTTATAATGAAACTTCAATTCTTCTTAATATTATCAGGTTAATCTATATTTTGTTCTTACTCCGCTCTTAACTGACTCTTATCTCCTCCATATAAACTCCTTTTATTTAAGAGCAAGGTAATATCATTACAAGTCTAAATAATAAAATAAGTCATAGTAAAGTCCATGCCACTTATTGTCCTTTAAAGTAATTCTTTTTTATTTCAAATAAATCAGATTCATACTTTTCGTATCTTTGTGTTTTAAAACCTCCAAATTAAAGTTATGCACGAGAAAATAATAATCCTTGATTTCGGATCACAGACTACACAGCTTATTGGTAGACGAGTTAGAGACTTAAGTACATATTGCGAGATTGTACCATACAATAAATTTCCTTTTGGTGATGAAACAGTAAAAGGTGTTATTCTTTCTGGTAGTCCGTTTTCGGTTAATAACAGTGATGCATTTAAAACCAATCTTACTGACATCAGAGGTAAATATCCGGTTTTGGGCATCTGCTACGGAGCTCAGCTAATGGCAAGCGAATCAGGCGGTGAGGTATCACAACCGGATAGTCGTGAATATGGTCGTGCACATTTGAGTATATTCGATAACAGTGACCCGCTTTTCGGTAATCTTCCACAGAACAGTCAAGTATGGATGTCACATGGCGATACAATTGTAAGTGCTCCCGATAATTTCAGACTTTCAGCATCAACTGAAGATGTTAAATGGGCAGCTTACAAAATTGATGGAGAAGAAACCTGGGGTGTGCAGTTTCATCCTGAAGTGTTTCATACTGAACAGGGAACAGCTATCCTTGGCAACTTTCTTGATATTTGCGGAATGAAGAGAGACTGGACACCCGCTTCTTTTATTGAGGCAACAGTTAAGGAGCTGAAAGAAGAGTTGGGTGACGATAAAGTAATTCTTGCTCTCTCCGGAGGTGTTGATTCATCAGTTACTGCTGTATTATTGAACAGAGCAATTGGCAAAAATTTAACATGTGTGTTTGTTGATCACGGTCTTTTACGTAAAAATGAGTTTGAAACTGTATTGGACGATTACGAGCATTTGGGACTTAACGTTATAGGTGTTAATGCAAAACAGCATTTTTATAAGGAGCTGGAGGGTGTAACAGATCCTGAAGATAAGAGAAAGATTATTGGCAAGGGCTTCATTGATGTTTTCGAAAGGGAAGCACATAAGCTGAAAGATATTAAATGGCTGGCACAGGGAACTATATATCCGGATATAATTGAATCACTTTCGATAACAGGGGTAACTATTAAAAGTCATCATAATGTTGGTGGTCTTCCCGAAAAGATGAACCTGAAACTTTGTGAGCCGTTGAAATTGCTTTTCAAAGATGAAGTTCGAAAGATTGGTCTGGAGTTGGGCATGAGGCCGGGTCTTATTCACCGTCATCCTTTCCCCGGACCGGGACTGGGTATCAGAATCCTTGGTGCTATTACACCTGAAAAGGTACGTATTGCACAGGAAGCTGATGATATATTTATTTCCGGTCTTCGTGAAGCCGGGCTGTACGACAAAGTTTGGCAGGCGGGTGCAATTTTGCTTCCGGTACAATCTGTCGGTGTAATGGGGGATGAGCGTACTTACGAGAATACAATTGCACTGCGTTCAGTGACGTCAACTGATGCTATGACGGCCGACTGGTCACGATTGCCCTATGACTTCCTTGCGAAAATATCCAATGAAATAATTAATAAAGTGCAGGGGGTTAACAGAGTAGTTTACGATATCTCTTCAAAACCGCCTGCAACAATAGAGTGGGAGTAAAATAATTAATTTGCCGGTGCTTTAAGCTCAGGATAGGCTATCCTGGAGTGATAGATTGTCATCAGCTTTTCAACAAAAACATTCTTTACTGTCTGAATATCTCTGAATGTGATTGGAGCAAGTTTAAAATAACCCTCTTCCACCTGGGAATCGATAATTTTATCAACCTGCTCGCGCAACGCTTTTTCAGTATATTCAGACAGACTGCGTGATGAGGCCTCAACAGCATCAGCCATCATCATAATTGCTGTTTCTTTTGTAAATGGGTTTGGACCAGGATAACGGAATGCAGCTTCATTAACCTCTTTACCCATGTTTGCATTTTTCCATGAAATGTAAAAGTATTTAGGCATGCTGGTGCCGTGATGAGTCTCAATGAAATCAATTATCTGTTGAGGTATTTTGTGTTTCTGAGCAATCTTCACTCCATCTTTTACATGATTGATAATAATGCGTGCACTTTCTTCAAACGGTAGTCCTGCATGAGGGTTCATTCCCGGAGCCTGGTTTTCAGTGAAAAATGCAGGATTCATCATTTTGCCAACGTCGTGATATAATGCACCGGTTCTGATTAATGAAGCATTGGCCCCCAGTTTTGCGGCAGCAGCCATTCCAAGATTGGAAACTTGCAGTGAGTGCTGGAATGTACCCGGCGCTTTTTCAGAAAGCTCTTTAAGCAATGGTTTGTTTATATTTGAAAGCTCCACAAGAGTCACTCCTGAAATAAAACCAAATGATTTCTCAACAAGGTATACCAGGGAATAGGAGAACATTATAAATATAAAATTGATCAGAAAATAGATAAGCATTACCCATTCGGCTTCAGTAACACTTCCCTCATGATACATAATAAGTCCCAGGTAAACAGTAGTATATGTAAACAGTATAAAGAATGAACTCCTAATTAACTGAGAACGTTCAGATAGTTCTTTTAACATGAATATTGACACCATTGTTGCTGATATTTCCAGAACTACAAACTCGAAAGAGTAGGGTACCATGAGTGCACTAAGTATGATAGTTATTATACTGGCAAACAAAGCTGTTCTGGAGTCAATAAATGTGCGTATAAGAATAGTTAGTATCGTAAATGGTATAATATAAACGCTAAAGAGATCAAAGCGAACTGTTAATGCTGTAAGACCTACAAATATTACTATAAGCAGAAGCATAAAAACAACATGCTTTCTATTTCTGTACTCAGATGGCCTGAAGAATAGAAGGTACATGTAGAACGAAAGGAACATGAATAAAACAAGAATAAATTGGCCAACAATTCTCCACGTGCTTTTGGCGGCGCCTCCGCTTCTTTCATCATACACCTGCCTTAAAGATGAGAGGATATTATATGTGCGAGAATCTACAATCTCTCCCTGATCAATTATCCTTTGCCCTTGCTGAACCATCCCTCTGCTAATGTCAACCTGCTGAATAAATTCCTCTCTGGCTTTTTCTGATGTTTCAGAATCGTAAATTATATTCTCAGAAATATATTCATTGATGTTTGCTGATTTTAGTACGTTGTCATAAATACCCTCAGGAGTATCATTAAGTACACTTTCATAAGCGGAACGTATGGTGAAAAAAGTATTAGTATTTCTTGATTCAGCTACATTTCCTTTTTTTAATCTTAAAGCACCGGTCCTTGAAGAAGATATTCGGTCGAAATCCTCAGAACGCATAATTCCATTATCATATATCTCGTTTAGCCTTTTGCGAATATAAATCTTATACTCGGGTGGAAGTTCAGATAGTCTGGTATCCAAGTTGGCATCTGCATCAAAATTGGCAAGTGCATTAATTTTTACACCCTCATTTATCACGAAATATGGTTCATAGTACTGTAAAATGCTATCCTGTTCATTTTTAAGCAGATCGGCAGGTTTATATATTGGGAAATCAAAGGGTGCAGTAAGTAGTCCGTACTGCCAGGGTCTTCCTTCAGTAAATGTGTAGTTGAAGCTTCCCTGACGCGGGAAAATATATGTAATTAAGAGAATAGCGATGACAAAAACCAATGGTACAAATACTCTGGTTTTTATCCTGATTTTCTTTTTAGAAGATTTTTTGGGTGTAGAGTTCATATTCACTATGTTAACCTCCTGGTTTGTTAATAGAACAACTTAATACTGGAATTGTTTTATTATTTATATTGCAGATAATCCCTTTAAAAAAACAGTCAGGTTTTATTCGCAAAATTACAGTTTACTGATATTTGAATGGATTCCGGTGTAAATGTAGCAAATTTATTAAAAGATATGCTTTAAAATCTTATTAGTTGCACCTGAATTGCTAAAGATATAGTTCTTAGCAGCTTCTCCTGCTCTTTCTCTCATTTCAGGTTCGCCCTTAAATGATTCCATTATATTATTAAATTCCTCTTTATTTTTAATTGTAAATCCTCCTCCAATTGCAATTAGGTCGCGGGCTTCTCTGAATTTTGAATAGTTGGGACCAAATATCACCGGAATGCCGTAAACTGCAGCTTCAGGCAAATTGTGAATCCCATCGCCAAACCCGCCGCCAATATAACCAATATCTGCGTAACGGTAAATAGAAGAAAGCAGTCCGAAGCAATCTATAATCAGACAATCAGCATTTACAGTGTCAGTTTTAGATAGTCTGGAGTATCTTAGCGCAGGACGATTAAGCTTTTTCTCTATCTCAATAAGATGTGATTCATCTATCTCATGAGGCGCAATAATAAGTTTTAACTTAGGGCTGCTATTGAAGTAATTAATGAAAATGTCTTCATCGGCCGGCCAGGAGCTTCCTGCTATAAATACAAGAGAGTCTTTGTCAGCGAAACTTTCTATGACAGGTAAGTTCATTGTCTGCTTTTGAATCTCTATAACCCTGTCAATCCTGGTATCTCCGGAAACAGTAGCTTTTTGGATACCATGTTTTAGGAGTAGTTTATGCGATTCTTCATCCTGAACAAAAAAGTGAGTATATAATGACAGCATATTTCTGTAGGGTGTTCGTATTTTTTTAAAGAATGGCTGACTTTCCCTAAAAACAGCAGATACAAGATATACAGGAATACTCCTAAGATAACTTTCATGAATATAGTTATACCAAAATTCATACTTAATGAAAATTACCATTTGCGGATTTGTCAAATTCAGAAACCTTTCGGCATTCTTTTTAGTGTCGAATGGCAGGTATGTAACTATATCAGCAAGTGGATAGTTATACCTTACCTCATAACCCGATGGCGAGAAAAAAGTGAGTAGTATTTTGTATTCAGGCCGGTCTTTTTTTATTGCTTCGATTAGCGGACGCGCCTGTTCAAATTCCCCAAGTGATGCAACGTGAAACCATATATATTTAGCTTCTTTGTCGATTTTATTTTCAAGCAATTTAAAAACATTCTTATGTCCATTAATAATCAGCCTTGCTTTTTTCTTAAAAGGAGAAGCAAGGCGTATTAAAAACGACATAAAATAAATTCCCAGGTTATACATTTTCCGGAATCTGAATTATTTTTATGGCTCTTTCAAGCCTTTTGTTAGTTTCTTCTTTTCCAATCACCTCGGTAATATCAAACATGTGGGGACCTTTGCCCTCACCTACAATAGCCAGGCGATAAGCATTCATTAT
>JAQUIZ010000003.1:0-49275 GCA_028683355.1 Fermentimonas sp. | reverse complement strand
TCTGAATTATTTTTATGGCTCTTTCAAGCCTTTTGTTAGTTTCTTCTTTTCCAATCACCTCGGTAATATCAAACATGTGGGGACCTTTGCCCTCACCTACAATAGCCAGGCGATAAGCATTCATTATGCTGCCTGTATGTAATTCATTGGCCTTAATCCAATCCATTACAACTTTTTCCTGATTCTGAGCAGTGAAGTCATCCATCTGCAGATTTACTTCTGCCAGCTGCTTCATAAATTCAGGAGTTTCCTTTTTCCAGCGTTTGCGAACTGTCTTTTCGTCATATGTTGCAGGTGCAGTAAAGAAAAAAGATGACTGGTCCCATAACTCACTTACAAAATGTGCTCTGTCTTTTACAAGGGAAACTACTTTTGATATTTTTTCCGTTGTTGAAGTTATACCCTTTTCATTAAGTAGTGGCTCATAAAGCTTAGCCAGTTCATCATCAGGCATTCTCATGATGTATTGATGATTGTACCATTTTGCTTTTTCTATGTCAAATTTTGCACCACTCTTGCTGCATCTGTCGAAAGAAAATGCTTCAACCAGCTCTTCCAGTGAGAATATTTCCTGCTCAGTACCCGGATTCCATCCAAGAAAAGCAAGAAAGTTTATAATAGCATCGTGAAGATAACCCTTTTCACGATAACCTGAAGATATTTCATCTGTCTGTGGATCTCTCCATTCAAGAGGGAATACCGGGAATCCTAGTCTGTCGCCATCTCTCTTGCTTAGCTTACCTTTACCGTCAGGCTTCAGAAGAAGCGGCAGGTGTGCGAAAGAAGGCATTGTGTCTTCCCAGTTAAGGCTTTTATACAGCCATACATGTAAAGGGGCTGACGGTAGCCATTCTTCACCTCTGATTACATGTGTTATCTCCATGAGATGGTCATCTACCACATTTGCAAGGTGGTAGGTGGGAAGTTCGTCTGCCGATTTATATATAACCTTATCATCGAGTATTGATGAATTTATAACTACATCACCTCTCAGCATGTCATTAACAGTAATGTCAATTCCTGGCTCAATTTTTATTCTTACAACATATTGTGTGCCGTTTGATATAAGAGCACCTGTTTCTTCCTTTGAAAGAGTCAGTGAATTTCTCATTAAATTTCTGGTAGATGCATCATATTGGAAATTTGAGATTTCAGACCTTTTAGAATCAAGCTCTTCAGGAGTATCAAATGCAATATATGCGGCACCTTTATCAAGAAGTTGCTTTACATATTCCTTATATATTTCTTTGCGTTCCGACTGTCTGTAAGGGCCATATTTACCGCCTTTAGAAGGACTTTCATCGAATGTCAGACCTAACCAGTCGAATGTTTCCTGTATATATTCTTCTGCTCCGGGTACAAATCTTGTTGAATCGGTATCCTCTATGCGAAGTATAAAATCGCCGCCTTTTTGTTTTGTATAAAGATAGTTATATAGCGCAGTGCGCACACCGCCAATATGCAACGGGCCTGTAGGGCTGGGTGCAAATCTTACTCTTACTTTTTGATTCATTATTATGGATGTCGTTGATAATGTGCAAAGATATGAAAAATAGATAAATTTTCAATATCTAAATAGTGTCACAGATAGAATGAGGACTCATTTCCCATATTGAAAAGCAGGTCGAGGATGCTCAAATTGTTTTGAAATCCAAGCTTTTCAGAAAAGACCTGGTAATATGGCTCTGTTCTAAATTCAGAAGGACGTTTAGGGTGAATTGTTTCACGCATATCAATAATGCCCTCTGCCGCTTCTGTTATATAAGATTGAGTGTAGGTTACCTTGCTCTCAATGCCTGTTAATCTGCAAATCAGTATGCGAAGCTGTTCATTAAAGTCATGCAGAAACGTAAACTTTTTTTCATAAAACGGTCTGAAATCATCCTCATAAAACTGAAAAAAAGGAGTTGAGTTGTAGGCAGAAATAATTGCATTCCAGTGAAGGTGCCGCCAGTTACCGTGATCAGCAATACGAATATCCTTCATCAAGGATTTGGGGCTTTCCGGCTTCTCTATGGGTATGCTTAGAGATAGCGGACCGTTTGCACCCGCAATAATGCATCTGTTGCGGTATGATTGCTTCTGATAGTTGTCATAAATCTCAATAACCGCCTTGTTACATCTGTTGAGAGCATAATAATACTCTACTGGTGCAAGGTAGAGAGACGAGAATAAAGTAACAGAAGCTCCAGGCTGTGTCATGCGGGAATTTTAGCACTTCGGAACAATCTGTTCCAGCGTATTTTGCCCTTAAACCAACTCTTGTCCTTTTCTAAAGACAACCAAATAAGTTGAGGCTGACCAACTATATGATCCTCAGGCACAAATCCCCATGAACGTGAATCGGCTGAATTGTGTCGATTGTCGCCCATCATAAAGTAGTAGTCGTACTTAAATGTATAAGAATCAGCTTCCTCGCCATTTATGAAAACTTTGCCGTCACGGTAAGCAAATTCGTTGTCTTCATAGTTTTTTATGCATCTCTCGTATGTTGCTACCTTATAATCCAAATCACTGTCGAAAGTGATGGTTGCTCCTTTTTCGGGAATCCACAATGGCCCGTATGTGTCTCTTGTCCATCGCGTATCATAGTCGAGTGGGAAATAGTAACTTGTGCCCGGCAGCTCTCTCTCTCCGATTACTTCCCATACAAAAGGTTTTGCCATCAACTCTTCCACCATTTCATTTGTCAAAGGTATACTGAAATAGATTCTGCCATTGTTTCCGTTGCGAGGCTTCAGATTAAACATCGACATACTTAAGCTGTCAACACCTGTAAGATCTTGTGAGCGGGTAACAGTCTGTCCGTAGCCGTTTTGTGTGTTGTAGTCGGCTATGTTTATACCCATTTCACTAAAAACATCTGCAGATATAATTGTACCGTCTGTGTGAATCATATAGTTATGTTGCGACAGTCTTGGGTTTGGAATATAATTACCATCTATGAAAACTGAGTCGCTTCTTAATGCGATTGTTTCACCCGGCAGTCCAATACACCGTTTTACATAATTTTCCCTTCTGTCAACAGGACGATAGACTATTTCTCCGTAAGTGCGTTTATCAGAACGCACTCCTGCACTTCCGGCCGGATTCATTTTTGATAACAGATAGAAATCAACTCCCTGCTGATTTAAAGCAACAGTATCTCCAACAGGAAAATTAAATACTACAATATCATTTCTCTCTACCTTTCCGAATCCTTTGAGTCTGTTATATTTCCACTGAGGCTTCTCGAAATATGATTTACCACCGGTAACAGGCATTGTGTGCTGTGCAAGCGGAAACGAAAGAGGTGTAATTGGTGCACGCGGTCCGTAACTCAGTTTACTTACAGCCAGGAAGTCA
This sequence comes from Fermentimonas sp., assembly GCA_028683355.1. Lineage (GTDB taxonomy): Bacteria > Bacteroidota > Bacteroidia > Bacteroidales > Dysgonomonadaceae > Proteiniphilum. The sequence goes on along the minus strand of JAQUIZ010000003.1, from coordinate 45,930 downwards.
CCAACTAACAGTGACTTCTCAAGAGAGGATGTCGGGATCTGATAATTCTGAAAAAAAAATGTATTGATAAAATAGACAGCTATCAATGCAAACAAAATAGCATCAACCCATTCCATAGTTTTACGGAACAGATTGTTTTTAGATTTTTTCCAGAATCCCCATGGAATAATTTTGGTAATATATATATCCAGAAAAAGCAATGTGAATAGTAATACCCATGGAGATTGTGACCAGATTGAGAATAAAATAGTGAGTATTGTCCACACTACAAACCACAGCCATTGTCTGCGCGAGGCTAGTCCGAAACGTTCTTTAAGAGTCATAGTCTTTATTTTTTGTTCTGATAATTACAGGTTCCCGAGCATGTCTTTCATACCAAGAAACCCTTTCTTACCTTTTGTGAATTCAGCGGCAAGAACAGCCCCAAGTGCAAATCCCTTACGACTTTTAGCATCATGCGTAATCTTTATGATATCGGCTTTAGATTCATATATTACTGTGTGAATGCCTGGTACTTCACCTTCGCGGAATGATTTAATTTTTAGTTTGTTGTCAGGAGAGTCAGATGAGATATTTTCTTCCAATACCCAGCCGTTTATCCTGTCTACATTCGACACTATATTTTCAGCAAGAGTAATTGCTGTTCCACTTGGAGCATCAAGTTTATGAATATGATGAGTCTCCTCCATGCTTAAATCATAGTCGGGAAATTGATTCATCAGCTTCGACAGATAGTTGTTGAGAGCAAAAAAGATATTTACTCCAAGACTAAAATTTGAGGCGTAGAAAAAGGTTTTTCCGTTATTATCACATTCATTTTTAATCTCATCTAAATGCTCAAGCCAGCCTGTTGTGCCTGAAACTACAGGGACACCTGCTTTAAAAGCATTCTTATAGTTGCTAAGAGCACTTTTGGGCGAAGTGAATTCAATTGCTACATCAGCACTTTTAAATGAATCTGAACCAAACTTCTCTTCTTCATTTATATCGATTGTGCAAACTATTTCATGTCCTCTTTCGCGGGCAATTTTTTCAATCTCATGCCCCATCTTTCCGTAACCTATAAGTGCTATTTTCATTTATTTTCAATACTTATGAATAGCAAAAATACAAAAAATGGTTGACTTACACTATTAAAGAGAAAAATAGAAGTTTTTTCAAAGCCAGCCCTGATTTTTGTACCATTTAACAGTTTTCTCTACACCTTGTCTCAACCTGTATTTAGGCTCAAAGTTAATATCCTCTTTTAGTGGGGTGATGTCACATGCCCAGTTACGTTGCTTCATAATACGATATTTGTCGCTGTTAAATGTAGATGCCTTGCCGAATATAGAAGCAGTTTTTTCACTTATCCATGCAGCAGGTTTAACGAGAAACAGAGGGATTTTTAATCTTACTACATGCTTTTTATCAAGTGCGTCCTGTACAATTTGGTTAAACTCTGTATCAGTGTAAAAATCGCCATCCGCAACAATATATTCTCTCCTTACCAGACCCTTTTCTATCAGTTTGAATATTACTTCAACAAGGTCTTCACTGTATATGAAGGTGAGTATCTGTTTTTTTAAACCTGCGCCAACATCCAGTCCGCTTTTAACAGCTTTCATCAGTATATAGTAATCTTTGTCGCGTGGGCCATAAACACCTGTTGGCCTGATAATCAGGTAAGGGAAGTCTTTCAGTCCCTTTAAAAAGTTTTCTGCTTTGAGCTTACTTTTTCCATATGAGGTGGTTGGATTAGGAGTATGTTCAATGTTTATCGGGGTATAACCTTTCTCGTCACCTGCGCCCAGTGCACTCAGTGAACTCATTAAGACGAAAGCATCAGGGACAGCCCCAATTTCTATAAGTGATTCTGCTAAATTACGGGTCTGTACATAATTAACTTCATCGAAGTCTGATTTGTGAAGTGCTTTAGTTAAACCTGCTATATGAATTATATAATCGAACTTACCATAATTCTCAGTCAGATCTTTCAACTGATTCTTTAGATTTTCTTTATTAGAGCAATCCAGAAATGTAAAATTTATGCGGCTATCCGATAAATACTTTCGGCTACTCGATTTTCTGATGCCAGCCCAGGTATCGTATCCCAGCTCAAGTGCCTTATCAACTGCCGTGCTTCCGATAAAACCGCTGGCCCCGGTTATGAGTACCTTTTTGTTGTTCATCTGTTTCATAATAACTATCACAAAAATAACAATTACTTGATGATTTAAAAGTAGAGTATTAGCGAAATTTTTATTACTTTGCGTAACTAAAACAGTATTTGTATTGTTTTAGTATCAATTGGAATCTAAATCAAAAGAATTATGAGTAAAAAAGCAATCTCGCAGGAACCTTTATCAAAGCCCAGAAAAAAAGATTTAACCATCTCAGTTACTGATTTCCTGACAGAAAATAAAGACAAACAATACAATTATAAACAAATTGCAGCAGCATTAAATGTACGAGGTGAGGAAGGTCGTAAAGTGCTGATAAAAGTACTGGATAAATTGCGGGATGATGAGGTGATACTCGAATCATCCAGGGGAAGATACAGGATTAATAACAGAGGACTGATACTTGAAGGCCGCTTTGAAAGAAGAAGTAACGGGAAGAACTTCTTTGTTGCGGATGATGACGGGAATATTATATATATACCTGAGCGTAATAGCAAGCATGCAATGAATGGTGACCGGGTTCGTGTGCAGCTACTTGCGAAAAGGAAACGTGCTGATACTGAAGGTGCAGTAATTGAGATACTAGAACATGCACAAAGCCGTTTTGTGGGAGTTCTTGAAGTTCAGAAGCACTTTGCATTTCTTGTAATGGACAGTAAGTATCTTTCTAACGATATTTTTATACCCAAAGAAGACCTTAACGGTGCTAAGAACGGTGAAAAGGTAGTTGTGGAAATAGTGGAGTGGCCTGAGAAGGCTAATAATCCGGTTGGAAAGGTGATAGATGTTCTGGGTAATCCGGGGCAGAATGATACTGAGATGCATGCTATTTTGGCTCAATACGATCTTCCCTATAAATATCCTGAGAAAGTTGAGCAATTTGCTGACTTAATATCTGATAAAATTGATGATAATGAGATTTCCAAAAGGGAAGATTTCAGGGATGTTTTCACAATAACTATTGACCCTAAAGATGCTAAGGATTTTGATGATGCGATCTCGTTTCAACAGTTGTCTCCAAACCTGTGGGAGGTAGGGGTGCATATTGCTGATGTTACACATTATGTGAAACCGGGAGATCTGATTGATGAGGAAGCGGAGAAAAGAGCAACATCAATTTATCTGGTTGATCGTACAATTCCTATGTTACCTGAGAGATTAAGTAATGGTTTGTGTTCTCTCAGACCAAATGAGGAGAAATTGTGCTTCTCTGTGATATTCAATATGAATGAGAAAGCAGAAGTCAAAAAGTCCCGCATCGTTCGCACTGTAATTAAATCGGATAGCAGACTTACTTATGAAGAAGCACAGGCCGTAATTGAAACCGGTAAAGGTGCTTTCTCTTCTGAGATACTTAAGTTGAATGATTTGGCAAAGCAGTTACGTGACAGAAGATTTGCAAGTGGAGCAATAAATTTTGAGAGATATGAGGTTGAATTTAACCTTGATGAAAAAGGTAAGCCTCTAGGAGTATTTTTCAAGGAGTCAAAAGAGGCAAATCACCTGATAGAAGAATTGATGCTTCTGGCTAACAGGACAGTTGCAGAAGCAATTGGCAAAGTGCCTAAAGATAAGAAAGCAAAACCATTTGTTTATAGGGTACATGATGTTCCTGATCCTGAAAAGCTGGATACGTTTAATGCTTTTATTCTTCGTTTCGGGCATAAGATGAAAACATCAGGCACTAAATCTGAAGTAGCGAGAAGTTTGAATTCTGTACTTGACAAAGTACAGGGCCGTCCGGAAGAGAACCTTGTGGAAACTATTGCAATTCGTACTATGTCAAAGGCCATTTATTCAACAAAGAATGTTGGGCATTATGGTTTGGCGTTTGACTATTACACTCATTTTACTTCACCGATCCGCAGATACCCCGATATGCTTGTTCACCGTTTACTTGAACGATACCTTGATGGTGGTAAAAGCGTAGATCAGAATTCACTTGAAGCTGAGAGTAAACATTGCTCTGATATGGAGCAAACTGCTGCAAATGCGGAGCGTGATTCTATTAAATACAAGCAGGTTGAGTTTATGTCTGACAAGCTTGGAAAGGTTTATGATGGTGTAATTTCTGGAGTTACAGAGTGGGGTATATATGTTGAAATTAACGAAAATAAATGCGAAGGTATGATTCCTATCAGGGAGATGGATGATGATTTTTATGAATTGGATGAGAAAAATTACAGGTTGGTAGGGCGTCGTACTAAAAGAGAATACAGACTAGGTCAACCTGTAACTATTCAGGTAGCTAAAGCAAATTTAGAGCGCAGGCAACTGGACTTTATCTTTGCGAACTGACTAGTTTTTTAAATATAGTTGTCTTTCCGAAAGCGTGCTGGAAAAATACAGGCCCCATGAATACTCTCTTTTCCCATTCGGCAGGGTTATTAAGATTGGGGAACGGTGACAGGTAATATTTGCGGTCACTGTTATCAACTATCAGATAACCTCCGGCTTTTATGTGTGGAATGGCCCTTTTGATGCATGCATTACGGGCACGTCCATCCACTACAATTATATCGAAAGACCCCTTTTCGTAGCTATCAATAGATTTTACATAATCCTCATACGAAAGTCCTGATGATTTCTTTTCTTTTGAAATAAAATCATCAGGATCTTCAGGATTTAATGTGTTAAAGTTATTAATTGGTTTACCCTCAACTCCTTTAATTGTAATATTATTAAGGTTGAGTTCCTCTGTTTTTTCTCTAAGAGATTGAATCCAAAATGTATCGTGCTCAACAGAAGTGACCTCTTTACATCTTGTTGCAAAAAATATAGTTGATCCTCCCGAACCCCATTCAAAGACTTTCATACTTTTATTACATATTTTCTCCAGGAATTTGATTGCATCATATGTTATCCATGGCAATCCCCGACTTAATGTACTGTCCCCCGATTTTTTATCTTTATGCCATCTTCTGAATTGTTTAATATGAACTAAGGTTCTGTTTTCAATAGCAAATTGAGCAGCAAAACGTATGAATAGTAATGAATCCTTCATTTTCTTTTCTTTTTTAGGTTAGAGAACCAGTTTTCGATCTCCTCTGACATTTCCAGTTTTATGATTTTACAGAAAAGTATATATAAACCTCCGGTCAGAACAGCATTTATGAGAATATATAGTAGAGAACTCTGAATGTTAAGTGTGATCAGATATGATATAACTGAGCAAACAATAGCCACTGCCATGTATGGAAGTATATCTTTTAAAAATTGTATTGAACTGTAACCTATAAGCTTACCGGATAAGATTACCGAAATAAGTAATGTGATTACAATATAAATCACCCAACTACTTGCCAGAGCCATTAATCCTTGGGGGAGGAGTAGTATTATAAGTATTATTAAAATAACTGCTTTAATTATTTCTACTCCAAGGAAATATGAAGACTTCTCTTTTGCAATAAATAGTTCGTTAAAAATAAAGACAAAAGGGGAAAGCATACCTGCAAATGTAAGTACCCTGAAATATGGAACCGCTTCAAGCCATTTTTCTTTAAAGAAGAGAAAAAACAGGGATTCGGCTGTTATTATCATTATAAATCCCACCGGGAATGAGATAAACGAAATGGATTTCACCATTTTACTCATTATTCTCTTCATCCTGGCGCTGTCTCTGTTTACTTCAGATAAAATCAGCATAGCTACCGACCGAAATGTATTAGACATAGTAAGAAAAGGGATATCCTGATATTTTTTTGCCTGATTAAAATAGGCTACCTGATTCATGGGATAAAACATTGCTATTAAACTTGGATAGATATTATTCGCAATTGTGGAGATTGTATTGGATGCAAGCAGTTTACTGCTAAAGGAGAAAAAGGCAGACAATCTTTTTTTACTGAATTTAGTTTTAGGACGCCAACTTGAATATATCCATAGAAAAACTGTTCGGAAAAAGGCATATATCAGAGTTTGAGATACTAAAGCCCATACACCTAAGTTGTTAATTGCCATTATCACTGCTATGATATCTGCAATCAGTAGTGCAAAGAGATTAATCTTTGACAAACCTTTGAAGTCTGCCTTTTTAGTTAATAATGTCTGATGAATAAGTCCGAATGCATTCAGTACTATAGAAATAAACAGTATTCTTGCAACAGGTATAATCTCCGGAGTGTGGAAAAGCTCACCTAAAAGGGGTGCAGATATAAATAACAACAGATATAACCCAAAGCTCAGTGAGATATTGAAAATAAACACTGTCGAATAATCTTCATCTGTTAAGTTTTGCCTGTTAAGTAAGGCCCTGCCGAAACCGCTATCGATAAGGATTGAGGAAAATGCAATGAAAATTGCAAGTGAACCGATGATCCCGTATTCTCTTGCACTGATAATATTCATCAGGATCAACATGCTCACAAAATTGAGGAGTTGCTGTCCAAACTTATCAATAAAACTCCAGAAAAGGGACAGAATAGTTTTACTCTTTAGTGAAGATTCCGTCATGAGAGGTTACTTGTTGCCAATTGTGATTGCAAAAATAGGCATTTTTTTCAGAAGTGTTAGGATAAACAAATGAGAGTTCATTTTATTACCTTTTAAACACTGCTAAATCGCACTTATTTTTGTAATTTTGAAAAAGGTGTCGTAATATTAATTCTACATAATAGATGGGATCTGAAATTATTAGATTAAAATAATGACTTTTTCAGAAGAAATAAAAGAAGAGGCTTTAAGACTTGGATTTGACGCATGTGGTATTTGTCGTGCCGTGGATTCAGGTGAGGAAGACCGCTATATGAGATGGTTAGACGGTAATCACCAAGCTACAATGAGCTATATGGAGCGGAATATCGAAAAAAGACTCGATCCCCGGTTACTCGTAGATGGTGCTAAATCTATAGTATCTGTTGCACTAAACTATTATCCTCATAAAAAACAACCGTCACACGCACCTCAGTTTGCCTATTATGCTTACGGGAAAGATTATCACGATGTGGTTAAGGGCAAGCTTAAGCAATTGTTTGAATTCATACGTCTGAGGCATCCGAATGTGACGGGAAGGTGTTTCTCTGACTCTGCACCTGTATTAGAAAGGTTTTGGGCTGCTCAGGCAGGCATTGGGTTTATTGGTAAAAATACTTTACTGATAATCCCCGGTAAAGGATCGTTTTTTTTTCTGGGAGAATTAATCATCGACCATGAACTCGATTATGATTCGCCGATATCTGAAAACTGCGGTAGCTGTATGCGGTGCATTGATGCTTGTCCCACAGATGCTATAGAAATGCCCTTTCTGGTAAATGCTAACAAATGTATTTCATATCAGACTATAGAAAACAGAGGTGAAATTTCACCTGAAATTGCACCCAGATTAAAAAACTATGTTTTTGGTTGCGATATTTGCCAGAAAGTATGTCCGTGGAATAGATTGTCTAATCCTCATGGTACACCTGAATTTATGCCTTCAGAAGATTTCTTGTCAATAGATTTGATTAAGTTGAGAGAAATGAGTGAAGAAGAGTATCAATTGCTTTTCAGAGGTTCTGCTGTAAAGAGGACAAAATTTGCTGGTTTAAAGCGAAATGTAACAGCAATTTCCAAAAACCGCAATAAATAACTATTTTTGTATCAATATACACTATGGAAGAGAATTTTGATATACGCAGTAACAACAGTTTTCAGGAGACCGAAAGTGATTTTGAATTGACTTTGCGCCCGCTTACTTTTAGCGGATTCAAGGGGCAGAACAAGCTTGTAGAGAATCTGAAGATTTTTGTCAGTGCCGCACGTATACGTGGAGAATCTCTCGACCATGTATTACTTCACGGGCCTCCTGGATTGGGTAAAACAACTTTAGCCAATATTATAGCAAATGAGTTAGGTGTCGGATTTAAAATCACATCCGGTCCTGTTCTTGATAAGCCGGGAGATCTGGCAGGTATTTTAACCTCATTAGAAGAGAACGATGTGTTGTTTATTGATGAGATACACCGTTTATCGCCTATTGTCGAAGAATACTTGTATAGTGCAATGGAGGACTATCGGATTGATATTTTGATTGATAAAGGTCCGAGTGCCCGTTCTATACAAATTGACCTTAATCCGTTCACTTTAGTTGGGGCTACAACCAGAAGTGGTTTGCTGACAAGTCCTCTGAGAGCACGATTCGGAATTAATATGCATCTGGAGTATTACGACTCAGAGACTCTGACAGGGATTGTACTTAGGTCTGCAGATATTCTAAAAATCAGATGTGAGGATAATGCTGCAGAGGAGATAGCATCAAGAAGTCGCGGTACACCCAGAATTGCTAATGCTTTGCTCAGGCGAGTCAGGGATTTTGCTCAGGTAAAAGGTAACGGATCAATAGATAAATCTATATCAACATATGCCCTAGAAGCCCTTAATATTGATAAGTATGGTTTGGATGAGATTGACAACAAAATTCTTCTTACAATCATCGATAAATTCAAAGGGGGACCTGTAGGTATTACCACAATTGCAACAGCTGTAGGAGATGATCCGGGGACAATTGAGGAGGTTTATGAACCCTTTTTAATTAAGGAGGGCTTTATCAAGCGTACACCACGCGGAAGAGAAGTTACTGATCTGGCATACCAACACCTTGGACGAAATAAAAACGGTAATGAACAAGGCTTTTTGTTCTGAAATTTAATACCTTCTATTTTAACAGTTTAAGATCTTATAGAAATTAAAGCTTACTGAATATTAATTCCAACTGCAAACTACCCTCCCTCTTATCTAATATAGTAGCTGTAGGCCACATCAGATTTTGAATCTTGGTGAGCATTTGCTGAGAGGAATAACCCTGTTGAACTGTTGTATAGGTAGCTTCAACCGGTATAAGATAATAAACCAGATCGTATGGCTCGTCATTATTCTCCTGGTTATAATAATTTATCATCGATGAAATATTATTGAACTTGTAGGAGTATGTTGTAGGATCAAACTTTTCAGAGAGAAAGCTTGTTACGTTATCTCTTAATTTGCGATTTTCAAAAAATCCGCTTAATGAATCTTTGTTAACCAGAAGCAGATAATCCGGTGGATTTAATTTCACCATTTTATTTTCAGATTCATCAGGTAACGCATAAACTGTAAAATTCACAAGATTCAGCGCCATCGATTGTAAATTCTCATGAACCTCTGAAATTGGGAATTTGATCTCAGTATTAACACCTGCGGGACTTTTTATATAGGTAACCTCTGAGTTGTCAATAAGCAGTTCATCATTGCTGCTCTTGATGTGGTTAATTTGTCTGACTTCAGGAGTGTTATTTAATCTGAATACATCTGTGCGGATAGTATCCTGTTTGGTTGAAGAACCTTTTTCGTCAAGATAATGGTAGTGCACAAAAAGTGAAGTAAGATCCGCACTAATAATTGTACTGTTACCAAAGCTGGTTGTGAAATAAAGGCCGGGGAAAAACTCTCTGAAAGTATCGGTGTCTGATAATTTACCGTGACCTGCTTTCTTATATTCTTCAAGAAACTCTTCTCCTATAGCCTTAGGCACTTCAACATTTATGAAATATTCTCTGTAGGTCACAGTGGAGTAGTCCTCAGCTGTGTATGATTTAATTCTGTTAGTTGAGTTTCTCCCTGTAAAGCTCTGCTCTCCCAGAGGTGCACTCATATCTGCAAATAGTTCCGGGTTAATGTGAGTATAATCATTCGTCCCTTTTAAGGATTTTATAACCTCATATACAGACAATCTCATAGGAGCAATAGAGTCACCAATCATTGATGTGTAGGCTATTTCTACCCTTACTGAATCGATTACTGCTCCCTCTTTGAACTCCATTCCTTTGGGAAGATAAAACTCAGCAATATACTCAGACTTCATTGAACCGAAAACAGGATCTGCATATTCTCCGAGTACCGGATAGTTTGTTTTTCCAAAAATGGAATCAACCTGTACTGTTCGTGCCTGAAGCTGTAGAGTGTCAATCCCTACAGTCAGCCTGTCTTTTTCGGGCTGTATAGAGAACCCTACCTGATCCAGAGTGTCGTTGCAAGAGAAAGTGAGTATTGCGACAAAGGTTATTATAAGTAACTTATATATAGTTTTGAGCTTCATTAGTTTCAAAATATTATTTCAACGCCGCAAATATCCAAAAAAATAATGTGATTTAAAAACAGAATATAGCTTTCTTTCGATTTTTAAATATAATTGTGTATAGCTGAAGCTAAAATAAGTTTTAGTTAAGAATGAAATTCTTAATCTGCTATCTTATTGTAGAAAGATTCTATCTCATCCACACTCTTGTCAAAGTCTGACTGGTAAGGCATAAATTCAGCTTTTTCATCATTTATGTACTTAACAACTTCCGGATCAATATCCTTACTTCCAAGAATTATACCATCGGAATAATCAACAGCCAGTTTCATCAGATTTTGATAATCCATTACTCCTCTGCTTTTTACCTTTTCAATTTCAGGATCACCGATTCCTTCAAAACGGAGCTTCTCAGCCACATTTTCATTAAAAGGCTTTTTAAAAGTTTCGTCATATACAGAATATATCACTTTTGCATCTTTAAAGCATGGATCATCTTTATATCCTTTTTTGACATAAAGCGGTGCTAATGCACTAAACCAGCCGTGGCAATGAATAATATCCGGAACCCATCTTAATTTCTTGATAGTTTCCATAACTCCACGAACAAAGAAGATACTTCGCTCTTCGTTGTCGTCATACTCTTCACCATTCTTGTCAACTATTGTTTCCCTGTTTTGGAAATAATCCTCGTTGTCAATGAAATAAACCTGCATACGTGCTGATTGGATAGAGGCGACTTTAATAATCAGAGAGTTATCCGAGTCGTCAATGATAAGGTTCATCCCGGAGAGTCGTATAACCTCATGAAGCTGATTCCTGCGTTCATTGATATTGCCATACTTAGGCATGAAAGCACGAATTTCCATGCCTTTCTCCTGAATGGCCTGAGGTAAATAACGCGAAGTGTTCGAGATTGGTGTTTCATCTACATAAGGGTAGATTTCCTGTGAAATGTATAAAATTTTTTTCTGAGACATGAAGCTAATTATCTTAATTTGAGTACAAAGATAATAAAAAAAATCCACATAATTACAAAATATAAATGCCTGAAAATCATAAGTAGCAATAAGTGAGAGCGGTAAGTGGTATTAAGGTCGTTTTTTAGAGTGAAATAATGCAAATTCTTTTCTGTATGTGGCAATTATTTTGTTGCTTTGCACTCTAAAATGCGGGCGATGAAAATTATAGATACAAAATCCGAAATAGAAAATCAACTGCAAGGTTATCGTAAAAAGGGAGAAACTATCGGTTTAGTACCTACAATGGGTGCCCTTCACGAAGGTCATGCTTCACTTGTGAAGAAGTGCGTAGCAGAAAATGATATAAGTATAGTTAGTCTGTTTGTTAATCCTACCCAATTTAATAATAAGGAGGATCTCAGACTTTATCCCCGTACTCCGGAAAAGGATTATGAATTACTGGAGAAGCTGGGAGTTGATTATGTCTTTTCTCCTTCAGTTGAAGAGATGTATCCTGAGGAGGATAAACGGGTATTTGATTTTGGACAACTTGAGAAAGTAATGGAAGGAGAGTTCAGACCCGGACATTTCAATGGTGTTGCTCAGATTGTAAGTAAGTTATTTGCTATAATAAAGCCAGACAATGCCTATTTTGGTGAAAAGGACTTTCAGCAGCTGGCAATCGTCAGGGATATGGTCAGGCAGCTGTTTATGCCTGTAAATGTGGTCGGTATGCCCATCATACGTGAGAGTAATGGATTAGCGATGAGTAGTCGGAATCAGCGTCTTTCTGCAGAACAAAGGAAGAATGCTTCAGAGATTTACAAAGTTTTAAAAGAAAGCAAGTTATTGATAGGTGACTATTCTCCTGCAGAGCTTACTGATTATGTAACCGGAAGTATAAATAACATCCCCGATTTACAAATAGAATACTTTCAGATTGTTGACGGAGATAATCTGCAGCAAGTCACAGAGTGGAGTGATTCTGATTACATTGTTGGCTGCATTGCAGTATTCTGTGGAGATGTAAGATTAATTGATAATATCAGATACAAATAAAATATATATGCGAATTGAAATTTTAAAATCAAAAATACACAGGGCAATTGTAACGGATGCCGACTTAAATTACGAAGGCAGCATCACAATAGATGAAGATTTGATTGATGCAGCCAATATGTTTATACACGAAAAAGTGGCAATCGTGAATAACAATAATGGTGAACGTTTCGAAACCTATATTATACGCGGCGAGCGCGGCTCAGGAATTATTTGTCTTAATGGAGCCGCAGCACGTAAAGTTCAGAAAGGAGATATAATAATTATAATGAGCTACGCCTCAATACCCGTAGAAGAGGCTAAAACTTTCAGCCCGACTGTCATCAATCTTGATGGAATATCAAATCTGATTAAGAAATAACAATAACTGTTACACAAACCGTCAGTTACTTCAGTAGCTGGCGGTTTTTAATAAATTAAAGTGTATACCAACAGACACATTTTTAAAATCAGTGCTCCTATCTTTCTGAGTCTTTTAGCTCAGAATCTGATACAGGTTATCGATACAGCTTTCCTGGGAAGAGTAGGAGAGGTAGAGCTTGGTGCTTCAGCATTAGCGGGTGTTATATATATTGCGATATATACTCTCGGCTTTGGCTTCAGCATGGGAAGCCAGATACTTATAGGCCGGCGTAACGGAGAGAAAAACTATAGTAAAATCGGCGATATAGTAATTCAGGGCTCTCTTTTCTTATTAATTCCTGCAATTATCCTGATTCCCATATTGAGATACGGTGCTGTTAATTGGATTCCCGCTATGTTTGAGTCTGCTGACATTGCCGGGGCAGTAACAGAGTATCTCGAATGGCGTGTGTTCGGATTAATATTTGCCTTTGTTAATCTTATGTTCCGTGCATTTTATATTGGGGTTGCACGTACCAAGGTGCTCACAATCAACGCAGTTGTAATGGCTGTCGTAAACATCATATTTGATTATGGGCTTATATTCGGAAATTTAGGAATGCCCGAAATGGGAATTGCCGGTGCAGCTATTGCATCAGTTATAGCTGAGTTTTCATCTACTGTCTTCTTCCTGATTTATACAAGAAAAACTGTAGATCTGCTGAAATATGGATTCAATAAAATCAGATTCCAATGGGTTGTAATAAAAAAAACACTTGATATTTCCATTTTTATGATGGCTCAATATCTTTTCTCAATCTCCACTTGGTTTCTTTTCTTCATGTTAATAGAGAATCATATGGGTGAGAGACCCCTTGCAGTAACAAATATTGTACGCAGTTTCTATACTATTTTCACAATACCGTCACACGCTATTGGTTCAAGTACAAGCACACTTGTCAGTAATACCATTGGTGCAGGCAGAACCCATGAAGTTCAGGGCCTCATTAAACGGCTTTCTGTGATTAGCCTCGGTGTTATGTTAATCGTGATTTCAATCCTCCTTGCTTTCCCTAAACTAATGATAAAAATTTACACTGATAATCCTTCACTTGTTTCAGATACTGTAGTACCTTTATATGTAATGATATCATCCCTGCCTATTTACAGTCTGGGTTCTGTATTATTCAGTGCCGTTTCCGGAACAGGGAATACTCGCACAGCTCTTAAGTTTGAAATGATAACGCTTGTGTTTTATGTCACATATATGTGGTTTATAATAGTTTACATGAAGGCTTCTGTTGCTGCAGCATGGACAACCGAGCATATTTATTGGTTCTTGCTAATGACTCTCTCATTTTTCTATCTTAAAAATGGAAAATGGAAAGAGAGAAAGATTTAGTAAAAATTATAGTTATCTTTACCATTTAAAAACAAGGCAGATATATGAGATTTGTACTTCTGTTGTTAACACTTTGTTCAGTCGTTTCAATCCAAGCTCAGGATTATATGTGGAAGCTTGGGTTAGATTATTTTTTTGATAACAGAGAGTACGAGAAGTCCTCTTACATTGAGCCACAGACTTTAAACGGAATATGGTTTTCACCTTCCGGTGGTGTCACCTGGGACTCTTTACACACAATAGTTGCCGGTGTAGATTTATTAAAAATACCCGGAATGAAAAAAGCAATAGACAAAGTTGATCTAACGCTTTTCTATCAGTATAACACCCCAAATACTATTTTTCGTGCAGGTTCATTCCCCAGAAGAGATGCACTGTCAAACTATTCTGATTTTTTCTTTAATGATTCTGTAAACTATTTTACTCCAATAATGCAAGGCTTGTTCTGGCAGATGGGCAAAGGAAAAAACTTTTTTAACGCGTGGATGGACTGGACCGGTTATGCCACTCCGGAAAACAGGGAAAGTTTCTTCATTGGCTTTTCAGGAAAAGCCGCAAAGGGGATATTTTTTAGTGATTTTCAGTCTTATCTTTTCCATTACGCAGGAACAAACCCGGGAAATCCTGTATATGGTGTAAGTGAACAAATGCAGGGAATGGCATCAATTGGTGTAGAATTAGAATCTGCCAATGGCTTAAATGGATTATTGTCAGCAGGAGTTTTTGCAGGAATAGAGCGAGATAGGAAAGCTGATATTGTTCATAAACCTGTAGGATTCATATCGAGGGCAAACCTGGAGTTTTGGGGTATAGGAACTGAGAATACATTATATACCGGAGATCCCAGAATGAGATTCTATAATCAGTATGGTGGTGATTTGTATTGGGGCACACCATTTTTACAGGGAACTTCATATCTGCAGAGTAAATTTTATATCAGGTTTATGGAAACTGACAGGATTAAAATCCGACTGAATGGTAATCTACACTTAACAGAGGGGAACTTGCTTTTTCAGCAAACTTTTACTCTCTCAGCATCTATAGATAATTTTACAAAAACTAGTAGTAAGGGAGCTGTTTATCCTTGGATGAGAATATTTCAGTAAAGGGTATATCATTATAAAGTATGGAAAAGATTAAAGAGAAAATCGAATCAATTCGAAAAATATTACATGAGCATAATTACAATTATTATGTACTGTCACAACCGGTAATTTCTGACTTCGAATTTGACAGTCTAATGAAAGAGCTTATTGATCTTGAGACTGAATATCCTGAATTGCGCGATCCAAACTCACCTTCTGTGAGAGTTGGCAGTGATATAAGTAACAATTTTCCTCAGGTAAATCATCGCTACCCAATGCTTTCGCTCCAGAATACATATTCAGAGGGAGAGGTGACTGACTTTTTTAATCGTGTGAAAAAAGGATTGAATGAGGAGTTTGAAATTGTTTGTGAGCTTAAATTTGATGGCACCTCAATATCTCTTATATACGAAATGGGTCGTCTCGTTAGGGCTGTTACACGTGGTGACGGACGCATGGGTGATGATGTAACAGATAATGTAAGAACAATAGGAAATATACCGTTAATTCTCAAGGGAAAAGATGTTCCTGATTATCTCGAAGTTCGTGGTGAGATATTAATGCCATGGAGTACATTTGAGCAGATAAACAAAGAACGTGAAGAACAGGAAGAACCTCTTTTTGCTAATCCGCGTAATGCAGCATCGGGTACACTGAAATTGCTCGACTCCAGGGTGGTCGCTTCCCGCAGGCTTGAGTCTTACATTTACAACATCATCGGTGATATCTTGCCAACTGATAGCCATTATGAGAATCTTAATCATGCTCGCGAATGGGGATTAAATGTTTCAGATTCTATCAGGAAGTGTAAATCTCCGGAAGAGATTTTTGATTTCATTAATAACTGGAATGTAGAGCGCAAGAATCTGCCGGTCACAACCGATGGAATTGTAATCAAAGTCGACTCTCTGATTCAGCAACGCAATCTTGGTTCAACATCAAAATTCCCCAGATGGGCTATAGCATACAAATTTAATGCAGAACAGGCGATTTCGCGACTTGAATCTGTTACATATCAAGTGGGCAGAACAGGAGCTGTAACACCTGTAGCTAACCTTGAACCGGTACTTCTTTCCGGTACAACAGTTAAGCGTGCATCACTTTACAATGAAGATGCAATAAATGCTCTCGATTTGCATATCGGTGACATGGTATATGTTGAGAAGGGTGGAGAAATTATACCTAAAATAACAGCTGTAAACATTGATGCACGACAGGATAATTTTCTGATTGGAGACAAAGTGCGATTTGCTTCCAAATGTCCTGATTGCGGTACTCCACTCGTTAGAAATGAGGATGAGGCAGCACATTATTGTCCAAATACAGAAGGTTGTCCTACACAAATTAAAGGGCGTATTGAGCATTTTGTTACTCGAAGAGCAATGAATATTACCATTGGTCCTGAAACAATCACTCTGTTATATGACAAAGGGCTTATAAAAGATGCTTCAGACCTTTATGATTTGAAGTTTGAAGATCTTGTGAACCTCGAAAGATGGGGAGAAACAAGTGCACGTAATCTGATAGAGAGTATCGAGAAATCAAAATCTGTACCTTTCGAAAGAGTGTTGTTTGCCCTTGGTATACGATTTGTTGGTGAAACTGTTGCTCAGAAACTGGCAAGTGCATTTCCAAGTATTGATGCACTGATGCAGGCAACTTTTGAGCAGCTTATTTCTGTTGATGAGATTGGCAATCGTATAGCACAAAGCTTAACTGATTTATTTGCTAAACCTGAGTTTATGCAGTTTGTTATGCGACTTAAAGAACATGGGCTTCAGTTTGAATTAAGTGAAGATGTCCTGGCAGCAAAGACTGAAAAGTTAATGGGATTGACAATTGTAATAAGCGGGACTTTCAAACTTCATTCAAGGGATGAGTATAAATCAATAATTGTTCAGAATGGGGGCAAAAATAGTGGCTCTGTCTCTAAGAAAACCGACTATATTCTTGCAGGTGAAAATATGGGTCCTGCTAAACTTGAGAAAGCACAAAAGCAAGGAGTGAAAATTATCAGTGAAGAGGATTTTCTTAAAATGGTCGAATGATTATTTGTAACCTTTAAAATTAATCTTCCATCACGAAGCTGTGTGAGCCTATGTGATGCCCATCAGCAAAAATATCCGCTTTAAATGTGCCGGGCATAAGGAATTCTTCAATGTCCCAGTACATTGTTACCGGAATCTCTTCTCCTCCATATTCCACAATACGTCTCATTGAAAAGATGATTTCACTGTTTTCAAATGGAAATTTATCGTTAGAACTTTTAGATAAAACTGTTCCGTCCGGTGTAAGAATTCTCACATATACTGTTCTTTCGCCCGGTTCTGTGGTTATATTTCTTGCAATAGTAAAAGTAACAACAAACTGTGTACTGCGGCTCAGACGGGATTGTTCTCTTCCCCGGTCGTTAACTGCTTTGGCATTAATGTTCGTTGCTACCAGCTGTGCTGCCAGTGAAACTTTCTCTGACAGTTGTTCCCTTTCCTGTGAAACTTGCTGTAGTGTGCGGTTAGTTCTATTGTATTGATCAGTTATCTGCTCGTTCTTGGCTCTCAGCTCATTATTAAGAGTGTTGAGCGAATCTATCTGGTGGATATAAGAACGCAGTATTCTGCGCAGGGTTGCAAGCTCATCTGTCAATCTTTTAATCTCAGCCTTGTCGCTTGCCTGTGTCATACGCAACTCTTCCTGTAAGCGCAGTACTTTAGCCTGCTCGTTCTGGAGCCTGTATAGCAGAGAGTCATTCTGTACACTAAACTTAAAGCCTTCGTACTGTAATGAAATAGCCTCATATTCATCTTCCAGTTCCTGTTTGTCAACAATAAACTGTTCCTGCATCTCTTTCACTTGTGAATTTCGTGTAACAAGAAAGCCAATTAGTACAGCAGTAACTATAAGTAAAATTCCGATCAGTGCAATGAGTTGAGGGGTGCGTTCCCTAAAGTTTATCTTCATTTTTAGTATTTTCTATCCAATAGATAACAAAAATATACGTTTTCATACTAATACCCAATGATTAGCTGCTCTTTTTCGTTAATTTAATAAATTCACTCATTTGTAAATTAACAAATATCTCTAATGTCACTGTTTTTATTGTGGGCATCGAAAATAATACAAACTCGTTTTCAACTATTCAATAAATGATAATCAATTAATTTTAAAAAATCAACAATAATATGTGCATTTTGTTATATTTGTGAAGAGGTTTTGTTCTCTTTGTGGATTTGGAAAATTATCTGTGCTACAGAGATTTGCATTAGTATGTGTTGAGAAATAGAGTTTTAAACGGTGGTTCTAAAAATATAATATTATGAAAACGTTCGGGTATATTTTATTTGTGGTTTTATTCGTATTAGCGGCAGGTTGCAGCACCTCAAGAAATACAGTTAACAGAGACGCTGAAAGTATTATTGGATTATGGGAAGTGAAGGCTATCCATAATAGTGACGAGGCTGGATATGAGATCACTCCTAATGGTATGTTTAAAATTGTACAGTCGGATGGCAGATTCATTAATTTTATGTCAACAGAAAAAGGTGCAATCATTACTGTAGATGGTTCTTATACACTTAAGGGAGATTTATATACAGAATCAATTATCAATTCTTTTAATAAAAGTCAGGAAGGGAAGGATAATCCGTTGCAAATCAAAATGTCGCATGATAATTTCATGTATTTGCGTTGGTTTCAACCCATTGATGAATTTGGTGTTGAGCAAAACAGGTGGGTAGAAGAAATATGGCAGCGTGTGGTGATTGAAGATCTGGAAGTGAGTAACGTAGATCTTCGTCAGGAGCTAAGGTCGCTTCTTGAAGATGAAGAACTCATAAAGAAAGTTGTAGAATGAATAGAATAAAACGAGGGTGTTTCATAACATTTTGAAATCACCCTCGTTTTGATTAACCTTCTAGACTATCTGTAGTTTACATTATTAAATATTTTGTAAAGCCCCATCTATGTCATCTTTAATATCATCAATGTGTTCTAGTCCTAAAGAGATACGAATTGCATTTGGATAAACCCCGGCTGCAATTTGTGCTTCTTCAGACAGTTGTTGGTGAGTAGTGCTTGCAGGATGTATAACCAATGTTCTGGCATCACCAACATTCGCAACGTGGCTAAGCATTTCCAAATTATCAATTACCTTTGCAGTCTGTTCCACATCTCCTTTTACAAAGAATGACAGTACCCCTCCAAAACCATTGTTTTTCAGATATTTTTTTGCCAGTGAGTTGTACTTATTGCTCTCAAGTCCCGGGTAATTTACTTTTTCAACTTTAGGATGTTTTTCCAGCCATTTTGCAAGTTCTAATGCATTCTCATTAGTTCGTTCTGCACGGAGTGAGAGAGTTTCAAGTCCTTGCAGCAGCAGGAAGGAGTTGAAGGGACTATTCACAGGACCTAAATCACGTAATCCCTCTACTCTGCATCTTATTGCATAGGCAATATTTCCAAAAGGAGATTCACTTCCGAAAGTTTCCCAGAAGTTTAATCCGTGATAACCTTCTGAGGGCTCGCTAAACATTGGAAATTTTCCATTGCCCCAGTTAAAATTACCGCCGTCAATAATCACACCACCCATTGATGTGCCGTGTCCCCCAATCCATTTGGTAGCCGAGTGAAGTACAACACTTGCTCCCCATTCAATGGGGTTAAAAAGATAGCCACCCTGTCCGAATGTATTATCTACAATCAGGGGGATATCATTTTTACGTGCTATTTCAGCAATTACTTCAAAATCAGGGATGTTGTATTCCGGGTTACCTATTGTTTCAAGGTAAATTGCTTTAGTTCTATCGTTTACAAGAGAAGCAATACTGTCCGCATTATCGCCGTCAGCAAAACGAACCTCAATACCCATTCTGGCAAAAGCTACCTTAAATTGATTATAAGTTCCGCCGTAAAGAAAAGATGTAGAAACAATATTGTCTCCAACTGAAGCCAGATTGTGAATTGCCAGAAGTTGTGCTGCCATTCCTGAAGATGTAGCAACTGCAGCAACTCCGCCTTCGAGTGCAGCCATCCTTTTTTCAAACACATCAGTTGTAGGGTTTTGCAGCCTGGTATAGATGTTTCCGAACTCTTTTAGTCCAAATAGATTTGCACCATGTTCAGCGCTTTTAAATGTATATGCTGTGGTCTGATAGATAGGAACTGCTCTTGCGCCGGTTATTGGATCAAGTTCCTGTCCTGCATGAATTTGCAGAGTTTCAAAATGTTTTTTTTTCATATTTTGCTAAATTAATATCATGCAAAAATAGGATAAAAAACGAGAATGTGTAATGTTTTATTGTTATTAAGTGATAAATTAACACTCACTCAATAAACAACCTGCTTCTTGCTATCATACATGCACCAATAACACCTGCTTTATTTTTCAGTTTAGAAGCTACTATCTCAGAGTCTTTATTAACAAGACTGAGTGAGTGTTTTTTGACTGAGCTTTTGATCGGAAGCATTATAAATCCTTCTGCTTCAGCAACCTGTCCGCCTATTACAACCAATTCAGGGTTGAATATATTGATCAGGCCTGCTATGTATTTTCCTAGCTTATAACCAACATCTTCAATGATTTCAATACAGAGAGGGTCTTCAAGAGCGGTAGCTTTCATTATGTCGGTTAAAGTGAGTTTACTCATATCTTTTACCTGATCAGTTAAAATGGTACTTTCGCCGTTTGAAATTCGTTCAAGTATCATTCTGTGTATAGCCAGACCGGAAGCTTCTGTCTCAAGACAACCTTTTTTACCGCAGTGGCACAAAATCTCATTGTCAAAAGTAGGGAAATGTCCAAATTCTCCTGAGAAACCCGATTTGCCATAGTATGGTTTTCCGTCAATAATGATGCCAATGCCAAGTCCCCATGAAATATTTACAAATATAATATTCTGCGCACCTTCAATGGCGCCTTTCATGTATTCGCCATAGGCCATAGCCCTGGTGTCATTATCAATACCTACATTGAAATTCAGCTTTTTAGAAATAACTTCACTAACAGGACGCTCATTAAAATAAAAACTACTATAGCTATATCCTGATTCCGGGTTTACCCTTCCTGAAATATTGAGGTTTATATTAAATATCTTCTGTTTACGTTCGCCGGTTTTTTCAATGAAGTTTTGTATATGATCACTAAGTATGTCCAGTGATTCGGGTGTGTTGTCATAGGTGTATGATATACCCATTTGATTTTCTACAATGTTTCCTGTAAAATCCATCAGAGCAATATTCAAATGGTGACGTGTCATGTCCACTCCTACAAAGTATGCGGATTCAGGACTCAAGCCATAAACTATTGGATGTCTGCCACCCGGTGTGTGAGCTTTTCCAAACTCTTTAATCAAATCCTGATCAATTAATTCTGTTATGAACTTTGTAATGGTTGGAACACTGAGATCCAGCACTTTTGATACCTCAGAGATAGTATCGTTGCCATTAGATATGAAATGAGTTAAAATGTCCTTTTTAATCTGTACGTTTTTTGGGCTCTTGTCGCTTCTAAAGAATAGATTCTTTACCATGATATTCTGTTTAATAACTTGTATAGCAGATTGTTTATTCTTGTTTCATTTTTATTGATCAATCCCTATAATAAATAAATTCAATGAAAAGCCCAAAGTTACAAAATAATTTGATTTAATCAATTTTATTCTCTTTAATCGTCTTTAATTTTTTTATTTAAACTTCAGTTATAGCTCAGACCTGTTCCGAAATCAAAAAGTGCATAACCTTCCGGCTCAAGATAACCGGGCAGATCCTCTTTGTTATTTGTCACAGCTTCATCGCTTACTGGTAATGTGACGGGCAGTTTGCCTGTAGGATTAAATTTACCGGAAACTACATCCAACAGGGCCTCAGGTGTATTGCCAAACGTTGCAAACAAACCCAGGTAGTTCTGCTTTGATTGTTCATTCCAGATTTCGTTAATTACAAATGGATTGCTCAGGTTAATGGCAAGTATTGTGGGTTTCTTTACAACCAAGCTGTTTACATAGTTCACATCCACGGCACATTGCGAAAGAGAAAGCTGCAGGGGTGAGTCATCTGCCGGAAAAAGTGGTCTCATTGCAGGTTTAAGCCATAGTAAAATAACTTCAGCTTCCTCAGGTGTATCAACAAATTCAAAATGAGTGTAACTGTCAGGAATATAGACATCTCCGCCTCCTCTGACACTTTTAGCATATGGTTTTGAGTAGATCTCAAAATACACTTTGGTGCCAGTTGCAACTGGAAGGGTGTCACTCTCATTGTGTAACATCACAATTGATTTTCTCTGAGCTTCATCTGCTATTTTTTGAAATTCATAAGAACCTGTAATCGAAGAAGCTTTTGCCTCATCTACATAAGGATTCTCAAACAGTCCCAGATCGAACAATTCAGTAAGCAGAAGAAATACCGACTCATCAACAAACTTCATGTCCACTATTCCACTTTTTATTGCTTTAAGCAAAATTCCAGGGTCTGCATTTCCTGCAAACATATTGGTTCCGGCTTCCAGTGCTTTTGCATAACGTTCTTCTATTGAAAGATCTTCAACACCCCAGGGCATAGCGTCGATGGGACCGGTATCAGAATTTATGATTCCTCTGAATCCAAGTTCACCTCGCAACAGATCACTTAAAATTCCCTTGTTATATGCGTATGCCACCTCTTCATATTTAGTGCCTTTTGGGAGTGAATAATATGGCATAATTGCACTTGCACCTGCATCAATTGCGGCTTTGAAAGGAATGAGATTATTCTCAAACATACCTGCCGGGAACACTTCGTTCCTGCCATAACTGTAATGCGGGTCAAAACCATTCTCTGTTGCCCCTCCTCCCGGGAAATGCTTAATAGTAAGCGCTATTGAACTACTGTTTAAACTATCTCCCTGAAATCCCAAAACAATCTCTCGTATAATCGCCGCTGCTCTCTCAGTATTCTCTCCAAAAGTTCCTTCAATTCTTTGCCAGCGAGGTTCTGTAGCCAGGTCGGCCATATACATATATCCCTTACGGATTCCAACTGCTAGCCATTCCTGGCGTGCAATTTCAGCAAAATGCCTAACCATTTCCGGGTCATCCATAGCAGCCAGTCCAAGTTCTGTTGGCCATTGTGAAAAAACTTCCGATACTACCTGAGTGGTACCAAGTGTTGCTCCGCTTATATGATTACGGGGGTTTGATGCAAATAAAACAGGAATCCCTAGCCTGTCACTCTCAGCCAGTTCCTGCACTTTGTTTGCCCATTTTGCGATCGAGTCAGCTGAAGCATTTGTGCGAAAGATATAATGACGTAATTTAAAATTCTTAATACCCTTAGTTGTACCCACAGCATTCATAACAGGGTGTTTAAGTTCCTCTCCTGTAAACTGATTCAGCACCGAAACGATATCCTCTTCGTTGAAGTCGGTAGTAATTACCGGTGTTTCTCCTGTATCTATTCCTAATGCAGAAATCATATTTGCTTCGCCACCCATGCGTATATCAGCAATTAAAAGCATTCCGGCCTTCTCTTCAATGGTCATCATACTTAATAAGTTTTTTGCCCTCTCTGCAGTGGGTAGTCTCCAGTCCTCATATTGGTCCAGTAGGCCATTCTCATTCAAGTCTTTAAATTTAAGGCCCTCCACTTCTAAAATATTTGCCGAGCGATAGCCAAGATCTTTTTGATCGTTTTTACCTTTCATGACGCAACCTGTAAAAGGTGTTGTGATAATAATGAGTACAGTTAAAATATTTATAAGTTTCATACCTTAAATATTGAAGTTTATTATCAAATAAACACAAATGCAAATATTAAAGTTTTATTCAATTTAATAAATCATCTTATTTATTTTATACCAATTACTGATTGTTTATCTGATATTAAAAGACGATTTTTTACTGAATTTTGTTCTTATTTAGCCATGACTAAGTTCTAACAAACTCCTAACAAACTCCTAACATAGCTTATATAAATTAGAAGTATGTTAGGACTAAGTAAGGTCTGTCTAAGTGAAATGTTTTAGTGAAGTATATTGATGTCTTTTTGTCATTTTCTCATTTTCTCAAATCGTTTTCAAAACGTATCTTTGCACCCTGAAAAATAAAATAAGATATGTTGTTGGTTGACGGGTTAGCTGTAGAGTTCGGGGGAACCACCCTGTTCTCGGATATTTCTTTTGCAATAAACCCCAAGGATCGTGTTGCCCTGATGGGTAAAAACGGAGCTGGGAAATCTACTTTACTGAAAATTCTGGCCGGATTGAGGGAGCCGACGAGAGGAAGGGTTTCCATACCCAAAGATTTCTCGATTGCTTATCTTCCGCAACACCTGATGACAGAAGACGACTGCACCGTTTTTGAGGAAACTGCACGTGCTTTTTCACGTGTTCAGGAATTAGAGAAAGAGATTGAACGTGTTAATAATGAACTTACGACACGTACCGACTATGATTCGGACGAGTATATGCAACTCATTGAGCTGGTTTCTGCGTTAAGCGAGAAGTTTTACGGCATCGAAGAGATCAACTATGATGCAGCTGTGGAAAAGATGCTGATAGGGCTGGGATTCACGCGAAGTGATTTCAACCGTATGACATCGGAATTCAGTGGTGGATGGCGTATGCGTATCGAATTGGCAAAAATCCTTCTTCAGGATCCGGATCTTATATTGCTCGATGAACCTACTAATCACCTTGATATCGACTCAGTCGAATGGTTCGAGAATTTTCTTGTAAACAGCGCTAAAGCAGTAGTTGTAATTTCGCACGACCGAGCATTTGTGGACAACATTACTAACCGCACTATCGAAGTGACCATGGGGCGTATTTACGATTACAAAGCTTCCTACACGCACTATCTGGAGCTACGGAAAGAGCGCCGCGAACAACAGCAAAAACAGTACGACGACCAGCAGAAAATGATTGCTGAAACCAAAGAGTTTATTGAAAGGTTTAAAGGCACCTATTCCAAAACATTGCAAGTGCAGTCGCGGGTAAAAATGCTGGAAAAACTGGATTTGGTAGAAGTTGACGAAATAGATACATCGGCACTTAAACTACGATTTCCACCGGCTCCTCGTTCAGGGAATTACCCTGTCATTGCCGAAAACTTAAGCAAATCTTACGATGAAAAGCTGATTTTCAACGGGGTGGATTTTACCATCGAGCGTGGTGAAAAGGTAGCTTTCGTTGGTCGTAACGGAGAAGGTAAATCTACTCTTGTAAAATGTATTATGGGCGAAACCGGCTTCGGCGGAAATTTACAGTTGGGTCATAATGTGAAAATCGGTTATTTTGCACAAAACCAGGCTTCGCTTCTGGACGAGGAATTGACAGTATTCCAAACCATCGATGATATTGCTGTAGGTGATATTCGCTCGAAAATACGGGATATATTAGGTGCATTCATGTTCGGACGGGAAGATGTCGACAAGAAGGTGAAGGTCCTCTCAGGGGGTGAGCGGACACGCCTGGCAATGATAAAGTTATTGCTTGAGCCGGTTAACCTGCTTATTCTTGATGAACCGACCAACCACCTTGACCTCAAAACAAAAGATATCCTGAAACAGGCATTGATAGATTTTGACGGTACACTTATTGTCGTTTCTCACGATCGTGATTTTCTGAACGGTTTGGTGAAAAAGGTGTACGAATTCGGCAATCAAAAAGTCACTGAGCACCTTGAGGATATTTACGGGTTCCTGGCCAAAAAGAAGATGGAGAGTCTAAGGGAGATTGAAAGGAAATAACTAAGGTTAAATATTAAACCCTGATCATCATTCGATAATCAGGGTTGTAAGTACCCAGAGTCGGGATCGAACCGACAAGGACTTGCATCCATTGGTGTTTGAGACCAACGCGTCTACCAATTCCGCCATCTGGGCAAATGCGAATGCAAAAGTACTAATATTTTCATTAATTAATGCTGTTACGCAACTAATTTTTCATTTTTATTTTGTATCTTTAAGGGTGAAAAGTCATTTATTAAAAACAAAAAGATACTAAAAGTGTTATTTGTGAATATACTGTTTTGTTAATTGATTGACTTATAACCCAAATGAATTTGCAATTTAATAAACATATATAATCTTAGTAATGAGAAACAATAAAAATAACTATTGTGTAATAATGAGCGGTGGTGTAGGGAGCCGTTTCTGGCCTTTTAGCAAGGAAAATAAACCTAAACAATTTCTTGATTTTTTTGGAACAGGACGGTCTCTGTTACAATCAACCTACGATCGTTTTAAAAAGGTCGTTCCGGCTGAGAATATTTTCATAGTAACTAATGATGCGTATTCCGAAATGACAAAAAGACAGTTGCCTGAAATTAAAGATAATCAGCTCCTTCTGGAACCGATGAGAAGAAATACTGCCCCGGCAATTGCTTTTGCTGCATTCAGGATAAAAGCTATAAATCCTGATGCTAATATAATTGTAGCACCTTCGGATCATCTTATTATGAAAGAAGATCAGTTTGAGATTGATATGTTAAAGGGGCTGGAGTTTGTTAACGATAATCCGGTTCTGCTTACTTTAGGCATCACTCCCAGTCGCCCTGAAACCGGATATGGTTACATTCAAGTTAATGAGAAAGAGAAAGACGGAATCCACAAGGTGAAAGCTTTTACTGAAAAGCCAAATATTGAACTTGCTACCAAATTCGTGGAAAGTGGTGAGTTTGTATGGAACTCGGGTATATTCCTATGGAATGTCAACAGTATAATGGATGCTTTCAGTGTTCATTTACCGGACATAAGTCAGAGGTTCTCTGAAGGGAAAGATCTGTTCAATACACCTGCCGAGAAAGAGTTTATCGATACCAGTTTTCCGTTTTGTCCCAATGTATCAATTGACTATGGTGTAATGGAAAAGGCTGATAATGTTTATGTAAACATCTCCAATTTCGGATGGAGTGACCTTGGAACATGGGGTGCACTGCACGAAGTTTCTGAACGTGATGACAGCAACAATGCAAATCTGAATTGCAAGACACTGTTTATTGAAAGCAGCGATAATATCGTAGCAATGAATGAAGACAAGCTGGTTGTACTTCAGGGTCTTGACGACTATATAGTTGCAGAATCAGATAATGTTCTTCTGATTTGTAAAAAAAGCGAAGAACAGCGAATAAAACATTTCGTGACAGACGTTAAATTCCGTTACGGTGATGAATATGTTTAATCTTAACTGATAAACAGAAGTTCCCTGTACTTGGGTAGGGTCCACATCTGATTGTCAACAATCAGCTCAAGCTTATCAACATGATATCTGATAACATTGAAATATATGTTTACAGTATCATGGTAAGCTATTGCTTTTTCTCTTGCATCTTCCAGTTTGTTTGCCGATTTCCGTGCTTCAACCATATCATCTACATTGGTCTTTATTGCGGAAATATGATCGGCTATTTCTTCAATAAGTGCTGCATCTTCCCTGGATAACTTATCGGCTTTTTCTTTATCAAAGACTACTCTCATTTTATAAAGATTATCAAGAAGCACCGACTGATATTCAGTAGCCACCGGGATTATATGATTCATACATAGATCTCCAAGTACACGGGCTTCAATCTGAATCTTCTTTGTGTATGTTTCCCACTTCACCTCATTTCGTGCATGAAGTTCTTTTTCATTTAATACACCAATGTTTTCAAACATTTCAACTGTTTTCTCAGAAGTGTAAGCATCGTAGACTAAAGGAGTGCTGGTTTCGCAGTTGAGCCCTCGTATTTTGGCTTCTTCTCTCCATTCATCGCTGTAACCATTACCCTCAAAACGGATTGGCTTGGATTCTTTAATAAATACCCGAAGAGTGTCGAATATAGCCTGCTCCTTTTTCATACCCTTTTTCATCTTTATATCGATTTCATTTTTAAAATCGATTAATTGAGCTGCTACAACTGAATTCAGGGCAATCATGGCTGACGAGCAATTGGCAGATGAGCCAACAGCTCTGAATTCAAATCGGTTGCCTGTGAAAGCGAACGGTGATGTGCGGTTTCTGTCTGTATTATCAACCAATACCTCAGGTATGTGTGCTATACCTAGTTTCATCTTTCTTAACTCGTCTACTGTGATGTCGTCATCTTCAGAGCTATGTTCGATTTTATCAAGAACAGCTGAGATCTGCTTGCCAAGGAAAACAGAAATAATTGCCGGAGGTGCCTCATTTGCTCCAAGTCGGTGTGCATTAGTGGCCGACATGATAGATGCTTTGAGTAATCCATTATGCTTGTGTACAGCTAAAAGGGTATTGACGAGAAAAGAGACAAAAAGCAGATTCTCGTTTGCTGTTTTACCAGGTGTAAATAATCCTATCCCGGTATCTGTGCAAAGTGACCAGTTATTATGCTTTCCTGATCCGTTAACTCCTGCAAATGGTTTTTCGTGCAACAGTAATTTAAACTTATGTTTTGCAGCGATCTTATGCATAAGTGACATAATCAGAAGATTCTGATCAACTGCCAGATTAGTTTCACCAAATATGGGTGCAATTTCAAACTGATTGGGTGCTACCTCATTATGGCGGGTTTTCAGAGGAATACCATATTTATATGCTTCAAACTCAACCTCCTGCATAAAAGATGTTACTCTGGGGGGAATTGCGCCAAAGTAATGATCTTCAAGTTGCTGGTTTTTTGCGCTTTCATGTCCCATAAGTGTACGATCGGTCAGACTTAAATCAGGCCTTGCCGCATAAAGAGCCTGATCTACAAGGAAATACTCCTGTTCCCATCCAAGGAATGAATAGACCTTCTTTACTTCAGGATAGAATAGTTTACATACTTCCACTGATGCTTTGTCTACCGCAGAAAGTGCTTTAAGTAATGGTGTTTTATAGTCGAGCGCTTCTCCTGTATAAGAAATAAACACAGTAGGTATACAAAGTGTATCGTCTATTATAAATGCCGGTGAAGACGGATCCCAGGCTGTATAACCTCTCGCTTCAAAAGTGTTTCTTATTCCTCCGCTGGGGAAGCTTGAGGCATCCGGTTCCTGCTGAGCCAGAAGTTTGCCTGAAAAACGTTCAATAATTCCACCACCCGGGCCACTTACATAATCTATAAATGAGTCGTGTTTCTCTGCAGTACCTTCTGTTAAAGGTTGAAACCAGTGTGTATAATGTGTTGCGCCCATTTCTATAGCCCACATCTTCATGCCGGCTGCAACATGATCTGCTATTTCACGATGAAGTGTTTTACCCTGGTCAATCGCATCAAGAACTGTTTTCATAGTCTCTTTTGAGAGATATTTCGACATTTGAGCTCTGTTAAACACGTATTTGCCAAAATACTCTGATGGTAATTGTTTGGGAGTTGTAACTTCTACAGGTTCTCTTTTAGATGCTTCTTCTACTGCTTTGAAACGTAATATTGACATAGTTTTATCAATTTATATGGGTGTCAGATGACCATTTTTTCTACGCAAAATTAATCATTTTGAATTTGATACCCTCTATTTATAGCCTAAAAGAATAGTACCCTTTTTAAATTAGAAAAGTTTTAACGGTTTTGTTAAGAAAGAAAGTGTGTAGACTTTCAGGTATATGTATGTATACTTTGTTGTGCCGAAGGGAGGTAATTGACTCCATACCAGCAAATCTGAAGAAGAATAAAAGCGATTATCAGAATTATCATAGATGTTTTGTTGGAGGATCTTTTTTTAAGGCGGTAATGAATATATATCAGGTAACCCAGCCAAGTGGCTGCTGCCCATGTTTCTTTTGGATCCCAGCTCCAGTAATGTCCCCAGGCCTCTTTTGCCCATAAGGCACCCATAAGCATTCCCAAGGTAACACATGCAATTCCTGCGTATACCATATTGTCTGCCATTATCATAATTTTGGAGGTGTTTTTCAACTTTTCTCCCTTCACCAGATAGTAAATAGCAACCAGTGTTACTGCCCCTAATAATGCGTAAGAGAACATATAAATTATAACATGTGGTGCAAACCATGGACTCTGTAGTGCTGGCATTAGAGCTTTATTGTGTATGTCAGGATTTGCAATATTTATTATGATAAAGACTGCAGAAAGAAGAGTTGTGAAAGGCAGTATCCATTTATAATCCCATCTCATGTAAGTCAGAAGTCCCGCCAAAGGGAGGAAGAACGAATACCATAGTCGGGTTTCACCCATAGTGCGCAATGGTGGGCGTTCCAGAGAAATCCATAGTCCGGCTATAAAAAGACCAAATAAAATCAGTCCTCCTGCTCTAAATATCAGAGGAGTAATTTTTTCTCTACTTATATAGGCACTAATATCACTGATACCCCACAATAAAAGTGAACCCATCGAAAAATATAAAAAAGAATCCCAAGTCATTTTTTAATTTTATCTGATTCAATCTCAGCAATTTTCTCTATTTTGAGATTATTTGTCTCAGGTCCTGCAACAAAGAGAAATATGGCACCTGAAAGTAACATAACTATGCCGATGTAAACAATCTTTAGCCATGGATCATATACAAGTTCAAAAACCGAGGTGTCGGAATATTTCCCTTTAGAGTCATCATAACTGTATTGATAAATCATCCAGTTATTCACTGATAATGGTTTGTTGACTTCAATCACTGCCTTTTCGGTTTTACCCTCTTCTGTATAAAGAGTTATATGTGAACTGTATTTTTTTACCTCTTGAGGAGGCATGGCAAGACTTCTGTTTTCATCTATCTGCAAAATGCTGTGAGGGAAAAGATAACTTCCGTTGCTTATCCAGCCCTCAACAGGCTGGGTTATACCCTCATGGGTAGCCTTGACTTTGAGAGCTGCTGTGGAACCATCCATTTTCATGGGTACGATATTTGAATGAACACTATCTCTGAAAACAGCTGCATAAGGGAGATAATCAGTCACTTCCAGTGATATTCCTGCCAGTTGGGTCTTTTTGCCAATACCCTCATACATGTAACTCTCGGGTCTTGCCTCCGGCAATATTCTACCCGTCTCATTATCAATAACTACTAGTTTTGGTTCATACTCCTCTATGATAAATGAGTCCAGCTGGATTGCCAATGGCATTTCTACTATTTCACCTTTATGTGTAGTGCCACGCCATTCAGTATTTCCTTTACTCACTGTCATGGTTAACCTTACCAGGTCAGAACTGCCCAAAACACCTCCAAGCAGAGCGATGAACAATCCAAGATGATTCAGATAAAATCCGATATCACGCCAAGATTGTCTTCTTGTTGTTCGATAGAGTGTTGTAAAACCTAAAATTATCAGCAAGTAGAAGCAGCACAGGACAAAAGACCATGATGTGGTCATCTGATACCAGCCAAGCGATGAAAAGAAGTCGAGAGGGAGTTGACTCTCTTCTGCGGTAATAGGGAACTGAGGTATAAAGCCCAGAATTATACAAAGAACCAATAATACAACAATAGCCGGGAGTGTTGAGTAAACAGTCGAAAACCACCTTACTGATCTGCTTTTATTGAAAATGAAATAGATTGTAAGGAGCCCTATAACAAATAGAGCTCCAACAAATACATTTACTGGATAAGCATAAAGATCAGGATTTAATTTTCCTGTGGTTGCTTGCAGTAATATTCCGGTTAATACAACACCTGCAGCAACTATAAAACCCTCAGGATATCCCCAAGGATTTTCCCAGATTTTGCGGGAAGAATTATTCATTTAATAACATACGATTTATACCTATCATATACTTCTTAATTCTTTTTATTTAAGACTAACAAGGCGGTTGTTACTTTTAGCCGTTTCAAGCCATTTAGGGACTATAGTTTCCTGGAAGTTTTTCTTGTTTGTATTCTCCATTTCCATGTCAAGTCCTATATATTCCTGTGCTTTTGCTTTAGTTGATATATCAGGAAGTGGAACATCTCCTGTAAAGCCAATTTGAGCAAGTACTTTTGCTATTTCAAAACGTGCTTTATGTGCACGATCAAGGCTTAAAGAAAGTATTCTCTGGTATTCCACAGGTGAGTGAAATGCACCTCCATGAGAAGCCACAGCATAATCCCAGCGCCATTGTGATTGGCGAATCAGTTGAAGTGCTTCATTCATCTGAGCTTCAGTTGCACCTCTTTCCCAGGCAAATTGTGCTTCCAGATGAGCTGTTGCCAGTTCTTCTTCAACAAGATTGCGAATCTGATTTGCGCTTCGTTGACGTTCGTAAACTGAGTTTCTTAGATCCTCCTCTGTTTCACGGTGACACACCTGGCAAGTATTATTCATGCTGGCTAAAGGACTTCTGACATGGTGACTGCTATATTTTATACCACCTTCTGATGTGTAAGGCATATGACAATCGGCACAAGAAACACCTCTTTGAGCATGGATTCCGGTTTTAAAAATTTCGTAATCGGGATGCTGGGCTTTAATTATGGGCGCTTTGCTTAAAGCATGAGTGTAGTCAGAAAATTGAATACTGTCGTAATACTGCTCAGCTCCTTCCATTGTCATTCCGTTATGCCAGGGGAAGATCAGATATTTGCCTTCAGGAGTAAAATAATACTCAACATGACATTGAGCACAAGCAAGAGAACGCATGTCCTGATGTGTAGATTCCTGAATATTCATTCCCATAGATTCGTAACCTTCAATAAGAGCGGGGCGACTAATTTGCAGGTCCATACTCTCTGCATTATGGCAGTCGGCACAACCAATCGGGTTTACAATTTCATGTCCCCAGTGTGCCCATGACTTATTATAAAATTCTGCTACACCGACTGAGTCCATTAAACGAGGTACATCAGGACTCTTGCAAGTCCAGCAGGTGGCCGGTTGTGGCCCCTCCTCTGCAGTCATGGGTGAACCGGTTCGTAATGTGTGGATTACATCACTTACTGCATGCATGTGACCTCGGGGTGTTCCGTAATCTTTTGAGAAAGCATAACCTGCCCATAGAATAACCATTTCGGGACGCTGTTCAAGAACATCTACGATACTACTTCCATTAAACTCACTTTTAAAAGTAGTGTCAGCTGTTTGTGTCCAAGACTCATATTGACGTGGAAAATCAGTTGCGAAAAGTTCGCTTCTCGATTCAATGCCGGTGATGTCAACCATTCTGTTGTACATCATGCTGGTAATTTCTGCTCTACGCTGAGTAATCGATGCTGCAAGCATACCAAGCAAGAATACTACTCCTATTGTAACAAAAAATAGTAACCAGCCAACCCATGGCTTCATCTTGTTTTTGTCTTGTTTATTGCTCATAGTATATTTGTTTTCAGTTAGTCTATAATATTTTTTCTAATTAATTATCAGATGTAAGTTTCTGGAGCCACTGAGGTATATTGCTTTCAGGCATTGGCACTCTTGCATCCGGTGTTGAGGAAAGAGACCTGCTGCGTGTGTGTGGTACATTTCTATGGCAGTCCCAGCACACACTTCCTCCTATTTCCTGCATCTCTTTCCAGCTATACCGGCCAGTTTCAACAAATTCAGTATTTAATTGAGTATGGCATCTTATACAGTTGTTCATTATAGCCTGTGAATTTATTGGTATCGCCTGCATGGCCTGATCTTCTGTACGTTTTGTAAATACAGCTGCATGCCTGTATCCGTTGAGGCCCTTTACAAAGTATTTATTAACAAAATTATCCTGTGGAATATGGCAGTCATTACATGTTGCATCTTTCCCATGTGAGCTATGCATCCACGTGGCATAGTAAGGTGCCATTACGTGACAGTTTACACATGTAGCCGGGTCATCTGAAAGATATGTGTATGCCCGGGAAGTTATGAATGTGTAAATAAATATACCCACAAATGCTCCTGATATGATTATAGCCGGAAATTTCCAGCCACCACGTGGTCTGATTAGATTCCAAATGTCTCTTAGTTTGCTCATAATTGCTAACTTTAAAGATTTTCACATCAATAACAAAGAAAAGGATAAAAACGTGGAAAAACTGTAATAATTATGACAATAATGAAAAATATGCTACTTTAGTTTTTTTAATTGACTACTCATAAATAGTATTTAAGCACCTTAATATATGAAACCTGATTACCCCTATTTAGAGAATAGACAAATGATATTTCAATGTCCTTTATGCAGTTCTATCCCTGATAATCAGCGGGATGATTTTCTAAATGATCTGCAATTCTCTGTAAGAGAATATGATAAAGGTGATATTGTAGTTACTCAGGGCTCTTTAAGTGAAACTTTATATATTGTCATAAGAGGTGAGGTTTCGACTGAGATGTCAGACGAGAAGGGCGATTTTATGGAAATTGAATATATAAAGGCTCCTAACCCCATGTCAACCGGATTTCTGTTTGCAGCAGACAGTAGATCACCTGTTAGTGCTATCTGTCAAAGCAAATGTGCAATAATTGCAATTCCTAAGGATAATGTATATCTTCTTATGAGAAAATATGAGGCATTTATGCTGAAATTTCTTTCCTATATTTCCAATAAAGTATTTTACCTTTCAGAAAAACTGCGTCTTGTATCGCTTCGGTCTATTCGTGCAAAGTTATCCTACTTTCTTCTTAAAGAATCCTTCGGGGGAAATGTGTTGCAGTTAAAGATTTCCAGGGAAGATATTGCTCGGATTTTCAGTGTATCGCGACCGGCTCTTGTAAAGGTTATGATGGAAATGGCTGAAGAGGGAGTAATTGAAGTTAATGGTAGAGAAATAAGAATTATAGACAGGAACAAACTTCAGAGCTTTTTGTAAATTATAAAACATCTAGGGTAGAGTTAAATGGCTCCACCCTAGACTAAATTTATATAAACATGAGTTTTATGGTTATCGGAAAATGACTCTTATCGAAAGATTTTATATTAATTATATGATGAGTGGAATGTCATATTCAGGTTCTCTGCGACGGAAAAGGAAATCTCCGTTACGTACTGAAGCTAAAACACCCGCTCTTTTTCTTACCGCCTCAAATTCATCGGACTCATCCAGTACAATAAAATTAGCTGACTTTCCCACTTCCAATCCATAATCATCAATCATCATAGTTTTGGCTCCGTTGTAGGTAATGAGATCAAATGATTTCTCAATTTCTTCGTAAGACGCAAGATGTGTTAAGTGGATTCCATTATCCAGTACATTCATCATGTTACCGTTGCCCAGAGGATACCATGGATCGTTTATAGAATCCTGTGCAAAACAAACGTTTATACCCTCTTCAAGCAGCTCTTTTACTCTGTTTAAGCCACGACGTTTGGGATAGTTGTCCATTCGTCCCTGCAGATAGGCATTTTCTGTAGGAGGTGTGATGAAGTTAATCCTGCTCTTTTTAAACAGTCCCATCATTCGGTTTGCATAGGCGTTATCTGCGCTGCCAAAAGAACAGGCGTGACTTGCAGCTGTCATTTTTCCTATACCTTCAACCATAACCAATGCGTTGAGCAATTCAACAAACCGTGCCATCACATCATCTGTTTCATCACAATGGACGTCAATCATTTTATTGTATTTCATAGCAAGCTCCACTGTGCTGTGAATAGATTTCTCGCCAATCTCACGTGCCCATTCAAAGTGAGGTATTCCACCAACGCAATCGGCTCCCATCTTCAGTCCTTCTTCAACCAGTTCATATCCTTTCTTATAGGCATACATACCTTCCTGAGGGAAAGAAACAATTTGAATAGTAATTTTATCCTTCAGCTCTTCCCGCAGTTCAAGCATAGCTTTCAGACTGGTCAACTCCGGATCTGTTACATCAATATGTGTACGGATATACTGAACCCCATGTGACATCTCTTCCCGGATACCTGTTAACGCACGTTCTTTTACATCAACTTTGCTTTGTGATCTTTTTATATAATGCCAGCGATCAATTCCTTCAAACAGAGTACCTGATTTTACGTTTCCTCCATCGTTGCGACCGGTATAAACATAATCAAGATGCAAATGCGGATCAACATAGGGAGGCATAATCAGTTTTCCTTTTAAGTCGATTTCTTCATCACATTTTGGCAGGTTTATACCTATTTCAGAAATCTTGCTATTTTCAACTATAAATTCATTAGCTGTATCGTTACGATAGATTTTAGCATTAAAAAATTTCTTCTTCATACATTTTGTTTTAAAGGGAGGTGAAGTTCAGTTAATTATATCCTGTAAAGAATTTAAAGATACTGAATATAAATCAGAAAGCAGGCTAAAATCCCTTAAATAAAATGAAGGAGATTGAACTTAAAACAGGTTATCTGGTTAAAAGTATTAAACTTAATTATATATTTTACAGAAAACTTTAAATGAAAAAAATATGATAGTAGTCACTCGTAATATGAAGGTTACCAAAGATCTTACAGATAAAGTATTGGATGATATATCCCACCCTTCAGCAGTAACCAAAGCCGAAGGATTTATCCGTCGTGATGTATTAGTTAACAGAGATTCAGATGATTTTGATATAATAAAAGTGTTCATCTACTGGGAAAACAAAGAGTCTTTAACTAAATGGCACGGCAGTAAGGAGCATCAGCAAGGACATATAGAAAGGCATAAACAGCAAAAAGAGTCAGGAAAAGAGCCGGTTAACCGTAAAGCACTGAATCTTTCAATTGAGGAGTATGACGTAGTATATACATTATTGGCTGAATAAATATTTGATTTTAATCCCAAAAGCAGGTAAATTTCGGGATTACAGTTATTTATAACAGACTACTAAAAAGTTATGTTGATCAGATAATTAGTAAATTAAAATAAGTTCATTTTGAAACAAAGTATTTACTTTTGTTTCAAACTTAAATACTTTTAAAACATGAAAAAGGACTACTCGCAAGAGTTTTTATTAATTCTGATACTTTTACTCACATCAACTTTTTCTCTTAAAGGACAAATTGGAGTTGATCCTTCAAACAGTTATCTAATCACTAAAAATGATGGTAAACCTTTTTTCTGGCTAGCTGATACAGGATGGGAGCTTTTTCACAGACTTACACGAGATGAGACAATTCATTATCTGGATATAAGAGAGGAGCAGCAATTTAATGTAATAATGGCCGTTGCTCTTGCTGAACTTAATGGTCTGCGACAACCAAACATGTATGGTGATGTGCCTTTTAAAGACCTGGAGACACTTGAATGGGCAGTTACACCGGGAAATAACCCTGATAATGACGATGAATATGATTACTGGGATCATGTGGATTTTGTTATTAAAGAAGCTGCAAAACGTAATATTTATATAGGACTTCTCCCTACCTGGGGCGATAAAGTAGCTTATAATTGGGGAGAAGGTCCTATGGTATTTAATAATAATACCGAAGGTGCATATAATTACACGCAAAAGCTGGCGGAGAGATATAAGAATCAATGGAATATTATATGGATATTAGGAGGTGACCGGGCTGCAACTTATGAGCGTGATGGAAAACAACATGACGATCGCCCTGTATGGCGTGCTATGGCAAAAGCAATTGAGGAAACTTACGGAAAGGAGGTTTTTATTACATACCACCCGGGGTGGCCTGAGACATCTGCTTATTTTCCTGACGAGGACTGGCTTGATATGCATTCACTGCAAAGCGGACATGGCAGCAGAACCGTAAAACCGTGGGAAACAATTGCCAGTGATCTGTTAAGGGAGCCAAAACGTCCAGCCATTGATTTAGAGCCTTGTTATGAAGATCACCCTGTTAATGTCTGGGATGGAAAATGGACTAGAGAGGAGCGTGGCTATTTTAATGACTACGATGTCAGAGCACGTATTTATCGTGGTGTATTTGCCGGTGGTGCAGGCGCAACTTATGGTCATCATCATATCTGGCAGTTTCTTGACACAACCAGAAACGCTCCTGTTTGGATTGGTGATACTATTATTGGATGGAATAATGCGCTTAATGCCAAAGCTGCCGGCCATATACATCACATTAAAGACCTTATGCTGTCACAAACAGATTTTAATAGGATAGAAGATAACAGTATTGTTGTTTCAGAAAGTGGAACCGATTATAGAGACCAAATTATTGCTACCAGAAACCATGCAGGAACTTATGCTATGGTGTATTTACCACAGCCGCTTCCTATCAAAATTGATTTAGATAAACTTGGTAATGCTCCAAAGAAAGTGTCTTGGTTTAATCCTGTGACGGGTATGTATAATAAAATTGAAGGTAAATATATTTCAGGAATTCATAGTTTTACTCCCCCTGACACAAAACAACCTGACTGGGTGCTATTAATCGAGAAGGAATAAAAAAGAAACAGATGATAAAAGAATTATCAGAATTTATACAACTTGCAAAAGAAAAGGCAATTCTAAGGATTGCTGTTGCAGCTGCAGAAGATGAGGATGTGTTAATTGCGGTGAAGAGTGCAGTGGAAGAGGGAATTGTAATTCCTGTTCTAATTGGTGATAAATATAAAATATTACGAATAGCACGTAATGTAAATTTAGAACTGGGTAATATTGAAGTTATTGACAGCAATAATAATGTTGATTCCTGCAGGATTGCGGTAGAAATGGTGAAAGCGGGTAATGCAGATATATTAATGAAAGGGCTGACTAAAACAAGCGACCTGTTAAAAGCAGTACTGGATAAACAGAACGGCTTGTCTGCAGGAAAACTTATTAGCCATGTCGCATTTTTTCAGTCTCCCTATTACCATAAAATATTCTGTGTTACAGATGTAGCAATGAATATAGCTCCGGGTCTTGAAGATAAAGTGCAGATTATAAATAATGCTGTCGCTGTTTGTCATCAAATAGGAATTAAAATGCCAAAGGTGGCTGTCGCTGCTGCAGTAGAAACCGTAAATCCCAAAATGGAAGCAACACTTCATGCTGCAAGATTAAAAGAGATGAATCAGGAAGGTAAAATAAAAGGGTGTATTGTGGACGGACCGCTTGCCATTGATATAGCAGTTAGCAAGGATGCTGCTCTTCATAAAGGCGTCAACAGTGATGTTGCGGGAGATTGCGATGTAATTCTTGTTCCTGATATCGAAGCAGGCAATATGTTTTACAAAGCACTTAGTTTTTTAGGAGGTGCTGCATCTGCTTCAATTATTATGGGAGCATCTGCTCCAATTGTTTTAACTTCGCGTTCAGATAACGATAAAAGTAAACTACTTTCAATAGCTTTGGCAGCATTAATTAAGAATTAATTAAATAATATCTCATACAACCAAAATTATATGGCAACAAATACACGTATATTGGTCATCAATCCAGGTTCTACTTCAACAAAAATTGCAATTTATCAACAGGAAAAGGTGATATTTCTTAAAACCATTAAGCATGCTCCAGAAGATTTACGTAAGTTCAAACGGATTACTGATCAGTATGAGTTCAGGAAGGATGTTATTTATACTGAGCTTAAAAGTGCAGATGTGCCAATAGAAACAATAGATGCAGTAATTGGTCGCGGAGGACTTGTTAAGCCTATAGCCTCAGGGGTTTATCGTGTCAATGAGTCAATGCGAAACGACCTCCTGGAATGTAAAAGAGGTGAGCATGCAAGTAATCTTGGAGCCCTGATCGCTGCTGATATTGCAAAGTTGATTCCTTCTGCAGAAGCATTCATTGCCGATCCTGTTGTTGTTGATGAGTTGCAACCGCTTGCCAGATATTCTGGCCACCCAATTTTCGAAAGAAAATCCATATTTCATGCTCTTAACCAGAAAGCAATAGCCCGTTCACATGCAAAATCAATAATGAAGAAATATGAAGAGCTAAATCTGATTGTTGTTCATCTTGGCGGTGGAATTACGGTAGGTGCACATCATAAAGGTAAGGTTATAGATGTAAACCAGGGACTTGATGGCGATGGCCCGTTTTCACCTGAGCGTTCAGGTACCTTGCCTGTAGGGCAGTTGCTAAAAGTAGCATTCAGTGGTATTTACAGTTACGAGAAAATGGCTGAAATGATTGTCGGCAAGGGGGGAATGATGGCTTATCTTGGTACAAATGATGCCTATTTAGCCGAGCGTGAAGCTAAAGACGGAGATGAAAAATGCCTGGAGGTTTTGTCTGCAATGGCTTATCAGGTAGCAAAGGAAATAGGATCTATGTCAACCGTTTTAAAGGGTGAAGTTGACGGTATACTGATTACAGGAGGTATTGCAAACAGCAAATGGTTTTGTAATATGATAATCGAAAGGGTGTACAGGATAGCTCCTGTTTATGTCTATCCGGGTCAGGACGAAATGGGTGCCCTGGCGGAAAATGCTCTTCTCGCTCTTAACGGTGAAATTGAGATTAAAGAGTACGTTTAAATAATTCAGAATGTATATTTTTAATCCTGAACATGATCTTGCACTAGCTAATTTCAGTTCCAATTATACGCCACCTTCTTCTGCAATAAGGATGGCAAAAGATCTGGCTGTTCTGCCTGTCTGGTATTCAGAGCAAGAAGTTGTGATAGCAGAAGGAGAGGTTAACCGTGAGTTTTTAGAAGCAATTAAGAGTAAACTGCATTTACCAGCACAGCTTATTTCATTCATGGAAATTGCTCAACGTTCCAAAGAAGAGATTATTCCCTGGGGCTGGAATCCGTCATTGTGCAAAAAACTTTTATCATATGGAGTTTCTGAGAGTCAATTGCCAACTATCAGGGATTTACAAATGCTGCGAGATTATTCAAGTCGTAAGAATGCTGTTCAACTTCTTAAAGAACTAAAATCTGAAAATAGTGATTTCTGTGGAGAAAGCTATTTTTTTCAGGAAATTGATGAATTATTATCATACTTGCATTCAATACCGGGGAATAAAGTACTTAAAATGCCGGTATCTGGAAGCGGAAAAGGGTTGATATGGATTTTAGGTGAAATTACAGATAAGCAAACCGATTGGTGTAAGCGAGTTATAAAAGTTCAGGGTGGGGTAGTTGCTGAGCCTGTACTCGATAAGGTATCGGATTTTGCGATGGAGTTTTATTTGGATAATAGTGTTATTGATTTCAGAGGTTACTCACTTTTCAGATCAGCTTCATCGGGTGCTTATATAGGGAATGAGTTGATTTCAGACGAAAAGGTTGAAAGAGTGTTGGCACAATATGTTCATTTTAAATTCATTCTGCAGTTAAGGAAGTTGTTAATGGAAAAACTAACTGACTTATTCCCTGAATACAAAGGATATTTAGGTGTCGATATGATGATATGCAACACAGATGAAGGATTCAAGATTCAGCCTTGTGTAGAAATAAACATGAGAATGAATATGGGTGTTGTGTCACGACTGTTTCATAATAAGTATATGAATCCCGAAGGTGAAGGTAGTTTTGTGGTAAGCTATTTCAAAAAATCTGAGAATGCTGTTAATTTCCAAGAAAAACTGCAACAGGAGTCACCGTTAAAAGTTGAGAACGGAAAAATTGTTTCCGGTTACCTTTCGTTAACTCCCGTTACAGCAGATACTAATTACATTGTGTATGTTATGGTGAAATAATTTATTTGCTTTTCTGCTCAAGCTTTCTGACCAATTCTGTTGTATTGGTGTCTGAATAAGTACCATAAGCATTTACCAGTAACCCTTTGATATTGTTTTCCTCAGAGGATATTGCATATAAAATGCTTTCATTATCCAGATCAGACATCTCCTGAAAACGATAAACTTCATCTATTTCAAACTCTTCAGGTCGCAATCGTATCATGTTTTCAGAACAAACAATGCAGTCACTCTCAATGTTGAAGTTTTCGGTATATCCTCTTTTCGTCAGATCATTAATCGCTTCAGATAAAGTTGTATAAGTTGTCATATTGTTGTTTTTAAATTTTGCTGAACGAACAATACACCTATTTTTTCATCTCTTCTGCAAAGTATTTGTAAAATAGAGGTATTGTCCTTATACCATTGTAAAATTGCTCAATTGGGAAGTTCTCATTTGGTGAGTGGATAGCATCAGATCCCAAACCAAAACCCATTAGGATAGATTTGATTCCCAGCACCTCCTCAAAAGTTGCAATGATAGGTATACTGCCTCCCGAACGTACTGGAACAGGATCTTTTCCATATACATCTTTGAACGCTTTTTCTGCAGCTCTGTATGCAGGAAGATCGATAGGACAAACGTATGAAGGCCCCCCATGCAGGTATTCAACCTTAACTTTTACAGACTTGGGTGCAATAGATTCAAAATAATCCACAAACATTTTTGCTATCTTATTGTGGTCCTGATTGGGAACAAGTCTGGTACTAATCTTAGCATATGCCTTCGATGGCAGTACAGTTTTTGCTCCTTCTCCAGTATAACCGCCCCAGATGCCACATATATCAAAAGTAGGCCTTATCCCTGTTCTCTCATTAGTAGTATAACCTTTCTCACCAAAAACCTCTTTCACATCCAGTAATTTTTTATAATCCTTGAGTGAAAAAGGTGCTTTAGCCATTTTTGTCCGTTCTTTCTCAGACACCTCAACCACATCATCATAAAAGCCCGGAATTAATATCCTGCCTTCATCATCCATAGTCTGAGCAATCATTTTTGAAAGCATATTTATCGGATTAGCTACAGCACCGCCAAATAATCCTGAGTGAAGGTCGACATTCGGACCTGTCACCTCTACCTGCCAGTAGGCCAGTCCCCTGAGTCCGGTTGTAATAGAAGGCACATCGGGTGCAATCATTGAAGTATCTGAAACCAATATTATATCAGCCTGAAGCATCTTTTTATGCTTCTTACAGAATTTTGGCAAATTGGGAGAACCTATCTCTTCTTCTCCTTCAATCAGAAACTTCACGTTGCATTCGAGCTTTCCGGACTTTACCAGATACTCAAATGCTTTAGCGTGCATGAACGATTGTCCTTTATCATCATCAGCACCACGAGCCCAAATCTTTCCATCTTTAACTACAGGTTCAAAGGGGTCTGTATCCCACTTATCAATCGGATCTACGGGCATTACATCCATATGAGCGTAAACCATTACGGTTGGTGCTTCAGGATCAATAATTTTCTCACCATATGTTACGGGATTACCATCAGTCTCCATTACCTCTGCTTTATCTGCTCCTGCAGCCAGAAGGATCTCTTTCCATTTTTCTGCAGCACGATACATATCGTCTTTGTGGTCTGGAAGTGATGAGATTGAAGGAATACGAATAAGTTCGAAAAGTTCCTCCAGAAAACGCTTTTCATTTGTCTTTACATAGTTGTTGATTTCGTTCATGTTTTAATATTTACCTGTTTTATAATTAATATTTATTTTTGATCGGTTTATTTTACTCCTTTTACATTCATTTTCAGAGTGTAAACAGAAGAGCGAGCAGTAACAAAAAGTATGTCCCTGTTTATACCTCCAAAGCATACATTTGAAGGGCTTTCAGGAAATTCGATCTCCTGAATCAATTTACCCTCAGGAGAATAAATCCACAATTTACCCATAGTGAGATAAATATTCCCTTTATCATCTATTGTCATGCCATCGGAACCTTCCGGTGCAAAAAACGTCTTATTGCTAAGCTTTCCGTCCGGCTCAATATTATATTTCCAGATCTTTCGATCGTTTATATCCGCAATATACAAAATTTTACCGTCGGCAGTTCCTATGAGTCCGTTTGGTTGTACATAATCATCCACGACACGGGCAACAGAACCATCATGTGAAAGAAAATATACCCCTCTTGTGTCTTGTGCTTCAGAATGTTCTTTAGCCCAGTAATTTCTGTGATAGTAGGGGTCGGTAAAATATATCCTGTCATCAGGAGAGATCCACAAATCGTTAGGTCCGTTGAGGTGCTTACCTTCATAATTTTCAAATAGCACATTGATGTTTTTGTCCTCATCTATAGTAATAAGTCGGTTATGCAGATCAGCACATGCAACCAGCTGATTTTTATTGTTGAAATACATTCCGTTAGATCTTTCTGTACCCTCAAGCCATAAAGAGATTCCATCATTCTCATCCCACACATAAATTCGGTCATTTGGCTGATCGGTGAAATAAACTTTTCCGTCGGCAGCAACAGCCGGGCCTTCCGTAAAAGTGTAACCTGTTCCTGACTTATGTATGGCAGCATTCTCTGCAATTAAACTGACTTGCTGCCCGTGTAAATTAAAAGCCATTGTAATCGTGGCAAGAGAGAAACATATAAAAAAAATCCTTCTATTCATATTTAGATTGATTTAATAGTGCTGATATTAAAGCAGTTCAACGGGGAACTATATAAATTTATAAACGCAACATAAGGATAAATTGTTTTTGTTTAAAGTAACTGCTTAATATTTTTTCGCAGTCAGCAACAGTTTGAGATTTGTAGTTAACTTTATAAAAGGCAGAGGGTTTATATGTTGAGGTGCCAGGCCGGTTATTTTGCCTACCCTTTTTGTAGAGAATTTAAATGAGTACCATTTTCTGTGTAACTCATTGTAGAATTTTCTGTTCTTAAACAAATCATAGCCAAAATTACCACCGCTGAAGACGTCGTTTAAAATAACATCAA
This sequence comes from Fermentimonas sp., assembly GCA_028683355.1. Lineage (GTDB taxonomy): Bacteria > Bacteroidota > Bacteroidia > Bacteroidales > Dysgonomonadaceae > Proteiniphilum. Next base: position 1,599 of record JAQUIZ010000003.1, on the reverse strand, counting down.
CATACTTTCCGTTGATATTTGTTTCGAAAGGAAAATACTCGGGTTTTGCTCCTAAGTATTTTATAGTAAATGCGGCAAACTCCTTCATAGCATACAACAAATCAAAAGAATCAACCAGTTCTTTAAAACTATTTTTATTTATATTCTCAGAATGAGTTTTCATAAAAAGTGCCCAGTCACACAGTTGCCTTACTCCTATGCCTAAATGAATAAAATGATGGAAAATATGATAGAATATATAAAATGCATTTAACTCGATAGGGAGTGTTTTAACTATTAGCCCATTCAGCTCGATTTCTTCAAATTGATCGTTTCGAATTATTTCCTGAATTTTTTCGTCAAACAGCTTGTCATATTTTTTTATTCCGAAAAAGCAGATGTTTTTATGATTCTCGATATGAATGTCATGATAATTATATCCCTGATGATGAATGTTTTCATCCTCCATTTCATAACCGTTTGACTCAGCCCATTTATTTGCTTTTTGATAATCTTCCTTACGGTATAAATATAGATCAATATCACCCGGATTGCGATGAACAGGGATTGGATATAAAGCTCCGTTTCCCTGACCTTTTAACAAAACAAAAGGAGAGTCGATTTTCTTATATTCATTAGCAATATTCTTCAGTTCTTCATTAAAATTTCGGTTCCTTTTCTCAATAAATTGAGTTTGCATAAATAGTTTGTAAACTATTCTCTTGTCAGGCCATACTGATTTGGGTAAAGTCATAATTCCATCATACAGGAGAGCGCTGACTGATTGTGATTCTGCATAACTCGCTACTTCTTTCCAGATTGTTTCATCAACATCGGTAAAAAGACTCTCTTCAGCTTTATTGCTCCAAATTGCAGACCTGATAAGTTCCAGAAAAAGTGATACAGCAAGGTTATTCATAGATATATTTATATTTACTTGATTCTGCGGCCTATTCCCAGATAAATCCTACGCAATAATGGAGATGAAAACCATACATTTTTTGCTAATTTCCAGGTAAGATTCGACTTTGTAATTCTTTTAACACCCCTGTATATTCCTGTTACCTCAGCAAAGACTGATTCTGTATGGCATGTTTCTCGTATGTTTATATTGCCATCACCTCGTAAAATTATTTTATCAGACTCAACTCTTTCAATCCTGTGAACAACATACCCGTTCTCTTCTGTTTTGGCCAGAACGATATTTCCTTTCTGAATTGAGTTTTCAGTAAGCGGACTTAATTCAATTACATCTTTTACAGGTTGAATAAATGGCAGCATACTATTCCCCTTAGACGGGATTATAACACTGTTCCCGGCATTGATCTCTTCCATGATATGAGAAAAGAAAACTTCGTTAGGTATAATCAATTCCACCATTTAAAACTGCTATTACTCCTCAAAGATATAATTATTACCGGTTTTTAATTCAGTTTTTTTCAATAATCAGTTTATCAATATTAAATTTGCAGAAATAACGTAAAATGTAATCACTGAATAAAATGAAAGATTTAATATTTATAGTCCTGTTCTCTTTAATCTTCGGATTTATGGCATGTAACACAGATAAGATTAAAAGTGATGATATGAAAGAAGCAGAGTATATTTCAGCAGCAACAG
>JAQUIZ010000049.1 GCA_028683355.1 Fermentimonas sp. | reverse complement strand
GGTCATAGTGCTGCTTTTGTACGTGCCATGGGTGCGGATATGCAATCTTCTGAAGGTATGAAAATACTAAAGGAGCTTATGGAAGAGATTTGTACTGAAGTATTTCCTGAAGTTGAATATATACATATAGGTACTGACGAAGTACAATTCACTAATCCTGATTTTGTGCCTGAAATGGTAGAATATATAAGAGGGTTCGGGAAGAAAGTAATTTCATGGAATCCCGGCTGGGACTATGAGCCCGGAGAGATTGATGCCACTCAGCTTTGGAGTTACAGGGGAAAGGCACAACCAGGTATTCCGGCAATTGATTCACGTTTTCATTATATCAATCATTTCGACGCTTTTGGAGATATAATTGCACTATATAACAGTAGAATATATAATGAAGAACAAGGTAATGATGATTTAGCAGGCTCTATCCTTGCAATTTGGAATGATCGCTATTTGCCTACAGAAAAAGACATTATGCTTCAGAACTACTTCTACCCTAACATAATGGCATTTGCAGAACGCACATGGAGAGGTGGCGGTACAGAATATTTTGATAAAAATGGTGTGATCTTGCCGATTGATGAAAAAGATCCTGTTTTTATTGAATTTGCCAACTTTGAGGAACGTATGATTTGGCATAAAAAGCATAATTTTGCAAACGAGCCATTTCCATATGTAAAGCAGACCAACATAAAATGGCATATTACAGATCCGTTTCCAAATGGGGGAGATCTCGATATGTCTTTTCCTCCGGAGGAAAGGATAAGTGACAGTTATACTTACGAAGGTCAGGTCTATAATGCTAGTCCTGCAATTGGCGCCGGTATATATTTACGTCATGTATGGGGCGACATTGTTCCTGCTTTTTATGATAATCCTCAGGAAAACCACACAGCCTATGCATACACATGGGTTTGGTCACCTAAATCTCAAAAAATTGGATTATGGGCATCTACTCAGGATTACAGCACTTCAGAGGCTGATTTGGCAGCTCCGCAAGGGAAGTGGGATTATCGTGGAAGCAGAATCTGGATAAATGACCAGGAGCTACCGGCACCTGAATGGGAGAACAATCACACTGAGAAAACAAACGAAATCACTCTAAAAAATGAAAATTTTGTTGCCCGTGAACCTATTGAGGTACAAGTTAATAAAGGATGGAATAAAGTATTATTGAAACTGCCGGTTGGTAAATTCAGTACACCCGAAGTGAGATTACAGAAATGGATGTTTACTTTTGTTTTTGTTACTCCTGACGGAGAAGAAGCTGTGCCGGGATTAATATATAACCCTTCAAAAATAAAAGAATAGGAATTTGAAGATGAATTCGGCTGTTTCTTTCATATCACGACTACTTATTATTGCAAGTATGGCAACTATTATGTTTTCATGTAATCAGACCAAAAGCGAAACGTCAAAAAACAATACAATGAAAATAAACTGGAGTGAATTATCAACCGAAGGCTTGATGGGAGATCTTAGTAAAGGTATTTCTGCTGCTTATGCCGCACTAATTGACGGAAAACTAATCGTTGCAGGAGGTGCAAATTTTCCGGAAAATCTTGGATTTGAAGGTGGTACAAAAGCATTTTATGATGAAATAATGTTATATGATAAAGTTGCTGAAGAGTGGAAAATTATAGGACAACTCCCTACACCTTCAGCCTATGGTGTCTCTGTTCCTGTTGCTGATGGTGCAATCTGGATTGGCGGTAATAATGAAAAAGAATCATTAAAATCCTCTTATCAGGTTTCACTTTCTTCAAGCAATGAAATTTTACTCAAGTCGTTCCCCGATCTACCTTTTCCTATGGACAATTTCTCAGGCTGTTCAAGTGGCGATTTTGTTTTTGTAGCAGGAGGCAACGTAAACGGCAGATCTTCTAATGCAATTTATAGTTTAGACACAAAAACTGATAGTGAATGGGTTGAATTGCCACAATATCCGGGAATTCCGCGTATGCAACCTGTGTTGACATCTATAGAAACTGAGGGCAAAATCTTCATTTATCTTTTAGGAGGTTTCTTTGGGGGTGATGATAAACAAAAGCCGGCTATGGCAACTGAGATTCTAAAATATGATGTTGATGCTAAAGAGTGGTCAATTGCAGGAGAACAGATTGATCCTGAAACAGGAAAACCTTTCTCACTCGGTGGAGCAACTGCATTTTCAATTGATAACAGATATATCTTATGCCTGGGAGGGGTTAATTATGATGTATTTCTTGACGCCATAACCACACAATACAACATAAGTTCGAACTCTAAATTAACTTCTGAAGAGAAAAAGGTACAAAATCTTAATTTCTCAAAACATTATATGACTCAGCCTGTAGAATATTATAAGTTCAACTCTGAATGCAGAGTTTATGATACTTTCACTGGTGAATGGACAACCATTGATAATACAACTGATGCTGCGCGTGCAGGGGCAACCTTGGTTTATGAGGGAAACAGGTTTTATGCTGTACAGGGTGAATTAAAACCCGGTTTGCGTTCTCCTGTATCTTTTAAAGGTGATATAATAACAGATTAATCCTGAATCCATACAAAGGTAAAAACTTGACAATTTGATAGATTAAAACAAAGTAAAATAAAAGAATAAAAACAAGACAGATGAAAAACAGTAAATATTACCCCTGGATAGTTGTTGGTTTGCTTTGGTTTGTAGCGCTTCTGAATTATCTCGACAGACAGATGCTTTCTACAATGCAATCTTCAATGCAGATTGATATACAGGAGCTGGCAATAGCGGAGAACTTTGGGAGAATAATGGGAATCTTCCTGCTTATATACGGATTAATGAGCCCGGTAGCAGGGATAATTGCAGATCGCGTAAATCGTAAATGGCTTATTATCGGTAGTCTTTTCGTATGGTCGGCTGTTACCTGGGGAATGGGTTATGCAGAAACTTATAATCAGGTGTATTGGCTAAGAGCACTAATGGGAGTTAGTGAAGCATTGTATTTACCTACAGGACTCGCTATGATTGCTGATTATCACAGTTCTAAAACAAGATCTCTTGCTATAGGAATTCATATGTCGGGGCTTTACACCGGTCAGGCTTTAGGTGGTTTTGTAGCTACTATCGCAGCAAATTACTCATGGCAGACTGTATTTCACTGGTTTGGGATTATAGGGATAATATATTCAATAATATTGATATTCCTACTTTACGATAAAGAGGGTCATGCCGGCACAAAAACTGCCAAACTAAATACAAATCCTCAAGCAACACCATTAAAAAAAGAGTCTGTTTTACGTTCTTTTGGAGTAATTTTAGGTACAGTCTCTTTCTGGATAATGTTGTTCTATTTTATGGCTCCCAGTTTCCCGGGATGGGCAACTAAAAACTGGCTTCCGACACTTTTCTCTGAAAACTTAGGTGTTGAAATGGCGAAAGCGGGACCAATGGCTACAATATCTATTGCAATTGCCTCGTTTATAGGTGTGCTTATTGGAGGACCACTATCTGACAAGTGGGTACAGAAAAATATCAAGGGAAGAATATATACCAGTGTTATCGGTTTGACTCTTACCATTCCATCCCTGATTTTATTAGGATACGGTAATAGCTATGCCGGACTAATTGGTGCTGCAGTATTATTTGGAATTGGATACGGTATGTTCGATACTAACAATATGCCTATTCTATGTCAGATTATCCCTCAGAAATACAGGGCAACTGCATACGGAATAATGAATATGATGGGAGTGTTTGCAGGTTACATTATTACACTTATGCTTGGCAGCTCTACAGATGCTGGTAATCTTGGGGCAGACTTCAGCAAACTTTCAATAGTAGTCTTAGTTGCTGTAGTAATGATGCTTGCTTTTGTAAAACCGAAGCCTGAACTTACGTACTCACAAGACAAATAAAACTAACGGCAGGATATTTATAAAATAAATCACAACTAAATAAAAAATATTAATTATGAAATTTGAAAAAATTAAAGGTCTAATAGTAGCACCATTTACTCCTTTTGATAAAAAAGGAGAAGTTGATTTAAGTCCTATAAATGATTATGCATCAATGTTGCAGAAAAACGGACTTATCGGTGTTTTTATAAATGGCTCATCTGGTGAAGGGTATATGCTGACAGTTGAAGAGCGCATGAAACTTGCTGAAAAGTGGATATCTGTTGCACCAAAGGGATTTAAAGTTATTGTTCATGTAGGCGCAACCTGCATAAAAGACAGCTTTAAGCTTGCACAACATGCACAGGAAATAGGCGCTTTCGGCACTGGCGCTATGGCATCACCTTTTCCTAAAGCGGGACGTGTTGAAGAATTAGTGAAATATTGCGAAGAAATTGCTTGTGGAGCTCCTGAACTTCCATTTTATTTCTATCATATTCCAGCATTAAACGGAGTTTTCCTTCCGATGCTTCCTTTTCTTAAAGCAGCTGATGGAAGAATACCGAATCTGGCCGGTATAAAATACACTTATGAAAGTTTGTATGAATATAATCAGTGCATGTTGTATGAGAATGGTAAGTTTGATATGCTGCATGGACAGGATGAAACAATACTTTCAGCATTAATTATGGGTGGTGCTCAGGGAGGAATAAGCGGAACCGGCAGTTACATTGGAAAATCTCTTGTTAGTGTAATAGAAGATTACAATACCGGAAATATTACAGGTGCAGTAGATCACCAGAACTTTGCACAGGAAGTTATCAATGTTATTGCACGTTATAGAGGAAATATTGTTGCAGGAAAACGTATAATGAAATTTTTAGGGATTGATTTAGGCATAAACCGCACACCATTCCAGAATGTTACAGATGAGGAAGAAGCTGTAATAAAGAAAGAGCTTGAAGCAATCGGTTTTTTTGAACGATGCAACAAGCTCTAAATAATATATGAAGTCTTAACTATTTGATGAGGTCAGTCAGTTTAACAGCCTGAAAAGTCATGTGTGCTACACTGCTTTCATAAAGGATGCCAACTGTCTCCTCATCAATCATAGTTAAACAGGAGTATCCCCATCCATAATCTTCATCTAGTAATACATTATACTCAGCGGGGAATGTAAGTCCGCCATCCAGACTAGCTTTGATGGTTATGTTATTTCTACCCTGCGTAGTATTAGGATTTGAGAAAAGGAGTATGTCCTTGCCAATAATATTATCTTCAGCCTTTACGCTAATAAGACTTGCCATACAAACAGGCTCCTGAAGTACACTGCGTGATGAAGGATGTTCCTGCCATGTTTTACCCAGGTCAGAAGTTACTAAGACTGCCCTGCTACCGCCTCTATTATCTCTCATGTTTAACATTAACACACCCGGCTCAACTTCAACCACCTGTGCCTCAGTTGTATTGGATCTGGCAGGATTGTGTATCGCCCATGTTTCACCTTGGTCTTTGCTATACATTATGCCTGCATGTGGTATTCTTTCTGAATCTATGAACTGAATTGCAAACACCAGGGTTCCATCTTCCATAGTTATACCTTTACCAGGACCCTGAAGGAGGAAATTCCATGAAGGATCTTTTACCTGTTCTGTGATATTTATGGGATCCGACCATGTTTTACCATCATCTGTACTTTTACTTAAAACCAGTTGAGCTGTAGTAACTTTATCATTTCCTGACATCGAGTTAGTCCATGCTCTGCCATTTCCCATTCCATGAGTCCATGCTGCAATAACCCAGATAGTTCCTGTTTTACTGTCAACCAGAATTGCAGGGTCTCCTACACCATTCTGTGCTTTTGGCATACCGCCAAACTCACCAAAACTCATAGGCAATCTCATCTTTTCCCATGTCTGACCTTTATCAGTACTCCTGCTAAGTCCCACATCAACATACTCCTGCAGATCCACGCTACTGTTATAACGAACATCATAAACGCCTAAAAGTGTACCTTCATTTGATGTGTCTAATCCGGGAATTCTAAATGAAGCAGAGCCATCATCGCCTGCATGTCTTACACCAATTCCCAATCTGTGTAGAGCTTTCTCCGAATACATTGATAATGGAGCGTCCTTACCATCCAGTTGAGCAGATGTCATTTCAACATCAATCTTGGAAACAAGAGAACTATTGGGTTTCATCTGTAAACTCACCCAAAAATAGTTTATACCCGGAAACAGTTTATAGTTAGGAGATAAAACAACTTCACTGCGGGGAGATCTTTCCTCAACAACTTTTATAGAGTAAGAAGGATTAGCTGATAAAGTTTTACCCGGAGAGTGACTGGATATATATTGTCCCACAGGAGCAAAGTGTAGCTGTCCACTTCTTTGTGGAGCTTCAGTTCCACTGTAATAAAGTCTTACTGATGCAATTTCACTGAGATTTACCTCCTCAGAAAAACGTAGTTTTATATCACTTAATTCTTTTGAATTCTCTGCATTAATTCTTACGTAAAAGAGTACGTTGTCTGTCCTGTCAATAAGTATAGGAGTTTTTGTCTGTTTTACCTGTATAGTATCAGCTGCCTGAATTAAAAAAGAAACTGCAAATAAATGCAGTAGGAATAGTAAAGAGACTTTAGTTTTCATAAATGTGTATCTATTTATTTAATATTTTAATATGACCAGCGTATTTAATTAGTAAATATAGTAAAACAAACTGTACATTCAAAGATTAAATGAATAATTCACTTTCCATATAAGAAAGACAAAAATCACAAAGCCTCTTTAGTGATTTCTTCAACTATCTCGGGATTTACTAAAGTGGTAATATCGCCAAAGTTACTTTTCTCTCCCTCGGCAATTTTTCTTAAGATTCGACGCATTATTTTACCGGATCTTGTTTTTGGTAACCCACTAACAAATTGGATCTTATCCAGCTTGGCAATTCCACCAATCTGGTCAGAAATAAGTTGATTAATCTCTTTAAAGAGATTATTTCTATCACGCCATAAACCGACTTCTTTCAGTACCACAAATCCATACAAGGCATTACCTTTTATATCATGCGGAAAACCAACTACGGCACTTTCTGCAACAGTCTGATGCTCATTTATTGCGTCTTCTATAGGTGCAGTGCCCAGATTATGACCTGAAACAATAATCACATCATCAACTCTTCCGGTTATTCTGTAATAACCTACTTCGTCACGCAAAGCTCCATCTCCCGAGAAATACTTTCCCGGGAACTTAGAAAAATATGTATCAATATAACGCTGATGGTCACCCCATATAGTTCTTGCTATCCCCGGCCAGGGATAATCTATACAGAGATTACCCAGTTTTTGGTTTCCCTCAATTTCGTTCCTCAGCTCATCCATTAAAACAGGCCTGATACCCGGTAATGGAAGAGAAGCGTAAGTAGGCTTGGTTGGCGTAACAAAAGGAATCGCAGAGATAACTATTCCTCCTGTTTCTGTCTGCCACCAAGTGTCAACCAATGGACATCTTTTATTGCCCACATGATCATTATACCAATGCCAGGCTTCCTCATTTATAGGCTCACCCACTGACCCTATCACTTTAAGCGAGTCCATTTTGAAATTCTGAACAAACTCAATCCTCTCTTTAGCTAAAGAGCGAATAGCTGTTGGTGCAGTATAAAACTGATTGACTCCATGCTTTTGTATCACTTTCCAGAATCGGCTGTGATCCGGGTATGATGGAATACCTTCGAAAATTACTGTTGTAGCTCCATTCAATAAAGGTCCGTAAATAGAATATGAATGGCCGGTAATCCAACCTATATCTGCAGTACACCAATATATATCTTCATCTTTGTAATTGAAAACATTTTTAAATGTATATGCAACAAACACCATGTACCCTGCGGTAGAATGCACCATACCCTTGGGCTTTCCTGTTGAACCTGAAGTATAAAGTATAAAAAGCGGATCTTCTGCATCCATCACCTCTGCTTTACTGGTTGTGTCTGCCTCTTCAAGCAATGGCTGAAGCCAAATATCACGTCCCTCTTTAATATCAATTTCCTGATTGGTTCTTTTAACCAAAAGCACTTTTTCCACAGAAGGCGTTCTCTTAAGTGCATCATCTACAATCTTCTTTAGATCAACCATCTTGTTGCCCCGATAACCTCCATCAGCAGTTATTACCATCTTACAATTACAGTCGTTAATTCTGGTTGAGAGAGCATTTGCAGAAAATCCTGCGAAGACTACTGAATGAATAGCCCCTATTCGTGCACAGGCTAAAACAGTAAACACAAGCTCCGGAATCATTGGCAGGTATATGCATACCCTGTCACCCTTTTTTACACCCTGATCACGCAGTACATTGGACATTCTGGAAACCTCACTATAAAGTTCACTGTAAGTATAATATCTTGATTGTTCATCAGGATTGTTAGGTTCAAATATAATAGCCTTCTTATCACCTTTATTGGCCAGATGCCGATCGATGCAGTTTTTTGTGATATTAAGCTTAGCATTTCTATACCATGTAAACTCAGCCTTCTGCATATCAAACTCCACCACTTTATCCCACTTTTGATACCAGGTGAAATTATTTTCTGCAATTTTACCCCAGAACTTCTTAGGTTTATTTACTGATCTTCTATACACCTTAAAGTATTGTTCCAGAGATTCAACACTATAACTACTCATATATACCGGATTTTAATGTTTAAACAAGTCTAATTCTGAACATATATAAGAGTGAAAATGTTTTACATATTGTTTACTTTGTTTAATAAAAAAAAGTAGTGGTCAGACACTCATGAGGCCTGACCACTACTTTTATATAAATATCCCGTATTATTGGTTAATCGAACATCTTTTTAAATTTATTGAATACACTTTTACGTGCAGTTGTTGAAGGAGCAAAATTCTCTGATTTCTCCATCTCTTCCATCTGCTTACGTTCTTTAGCACTTAGGTTTTCCGGAACATAAACATTTACATGAATCAGCTGATCTCCTTTACCATATCCATTTATAGTGGGCAGTCCCTTATTACGGAGACGTAAAACCTTGCCCGGCTGTGTTCCCGGATCTATTTTAACTTTGGCCACGCCATCTATTGTAGGCACCTCTACAGTTCCGCCAAGAGCTGCAGTAGGGAAGCTCAAGAACAGATTGAAGATTACATCATTATCATCTCTAATAAGATTTGGATCTTCCTCCTCCTCAATTACAATCAGTAAATCTCCGTTTACTCCTCCTCTGCGTGCTGCATTACCTTTTCCTGACATAGAAAGCTGCATACCTTCTCCAACACCTGCAGGAATCTTTATTGTTATAATCTCTTCTTCACGTAAAATACCTTCACCGTTACAATGAGAACATTTCTTTGTAATTGTTTTTCCATCACCATTACATGTAGGACAGGTAGATGATGTTTGCATTTGTCCAAGAATAGTGTTAGCAACACGGGTTACAACTCCTGAACCGTTGCAGGTAGTACAATTAGATACTGAGTTGCCGTTTTCAGATCCATTTCCATCGCAATGTGAGCAAGACACATACTTCTTAACTTTAATTTTTTTCTCTACACCGTTAAGAATTTCTTTTAATGTCAGTTTTACTTTCACACGAAGATCAGAACCCCTGTTCACTCTTCTCCCGCGTTGAGAACTACCAAAACCGCCAAAACCGCCGAAACCGCCAAAGTGTCCGCCAAAAATATCCCCAAACTGAGAGAAAATATCATCCATAGACATTCCGCCACCAAAGCCACCAGATGCAGCACTGCCTACTCCTGCATGACCGTATTGGTCGTATCTGGCACGTTTATTTTCATCGCTGAGCACCTCATAAGCTTCAGCAGCTTCCTTAAATTTTTCTTCAGATGATTTATCTCCCGGATTCTTGTCGGGGTGAAATTGAATAGCCTTCTTTCTATAGGCTTTTTTTATTTCTTCAGCTGTTGCATTCTTGGAAACTTCAAGTATCTCGTAATAATCTCTTTTGCCAGCCATATTATTCTCCTACAACTACTTTTGGAAAACGAATAATTTTATCGTTTAATTTATAACCCTTTTGAATACAGTCGAGCACAATTCCTTTCTGTGATTCATCTTGTGAAGGTATTGTTGTGATAGCCTCAAAGGTGTCAGCATCAAAGGGCAAACCTATTGCTTCAATTTCTTCTACACCATTTTGTTTAAGGAAACTGATAAACTTTGAATATATTAGATCCATTCCTTCAAGGAGAGCATCCTTATCTTCAGATTCATGCAATGAAACAAGTGCACGCTCAAAATCATCTACCAATGAGATAATGCTTAGGAGAACTCTCTCACCACCACTTTTGATGATTTCAGCTTTCTCTTTTAAAGTGCGCTTTCTGAAGTTATCAAATTCCGCATTAAGCCTAAGAAAACTATCGTTCAGTTCTTCATATTTATTCTGAAGTTCTTCATATTCCTTATTAAGCAGAGTGTACTCATCATTCTCCTCGTTATTTAGCGTGTCATCTTTTTCTTCTGACTGAACTGAATTATCTGTATCTACTGTCAAATTGTCCTTAATATTTTTTTTACTGTCATTTGCATCACCATGCTGATCTATACCACGTTTCATATATAATATTGTTTTGTTTTCTATATCTACACTAAATATACAGCAAATAGTTTGCCATAAATTTAAAGGAATAATTCACACCATTCATCAAATATCTCCACCTGATGCCAACCATGTCTGCTTAAGCTTTGTCTAACCTTCTTTAAAGGTTTTTCTTTACCGAGCTGAGACTTGGAGAAAAACTTATCGGCAAAACAAATTATCTTCTCCTCAAGACTTTGCGGTCGCATATCTCTCTTTGGAATAGGCAAATCCCTGTTCAGAATTGTTTCAAGGCTCAACCCCGTACCTGTATGTCTTTCACACACCATTCCATGTTTAGGATAACCCTCATCAGTCAGTAAATCCCGTCCGAGATAACCATGACATATATATGGCATATCTCCCTCACAAGCGATACGGGGGGCATTAGTCTTGAATATTCCAATATCATGAAGCATTCCTGCTTCCTCTATGAATTTTACATCTACAGCCAGCTCAGGATGCTTATTTACAACATCAAGAGCTTTATTTGTCACATCCGTACAATGAGACATATAAATATCATAGAGTTTAGTTCCTTCTTTATAGTACTTTCTTATAATTATTCCAGGATCCATAAATGTCGGTTTTCCAGTCACAAAGGTAGTATAAAAATATCAATATGATAACTGATAAACATTTGTTAATATAACCTAAACCTGACAGATAGGAAATATTAATAATATATATTTGTCAGCTTATGCTAAAAAAAAGATTGAATAGGCTGAAATTGTTTTACCCACTGCTGTTTACGATGTACGTATGCAGCATTACTCTTTTCACCCATTCACATTATATCAACAACATAAAATATGTTCACTCACACCCGTTCAAGTTTGGTGAACCACCCGCACATGAGCACTCTGAAAAAGAGCTTCAGCTGCTTGATCAACTCTTCAACACATCCATTACATCAGATATACTACCTGATATAGATCTGACAGGGAATATTCCACAAACCAGGATAAGTTATACCAATATTTACCAGCACCTACACATAATTAATCCTGTCACATCATTACAGCTCAGAGCACCTCCTTCAGTCTTATAAAAACATCAGTCTGAAAGTCAGGCTATACAGTCATATCAACTTTGACTAATTTAATTGGAGACATATCATTATCTGATAGTCTCATACAAAATAATTGTACACTCTAATCAAATAACATAATGAAAAAAAATTTAATATTCACTCTGATCATTTTTGTATTCAGCAGCTATGTTAGAGCTGATATAAATATACCCGATCAGACTGACTCAAACATTTATGGTCATGTACTTGACAAAAGAACTAATGAGCATCTGCCATATGTAACTGTTAAACTCCAGGGCACAACAATCGGAATAACAACAGATGGAACTGGTCACTACTTCTTAAGAAATCTTCCAACAGGTGATTTCACTCTTGAAGTTTCTATGATAGGATTTAAGACTATCACAAAAGCGATAAGCATAGAAGCTGGTAAAACTATAGAACTGAATTTTGAACTGGAGGAGTCGTCAACATCACTCAACGAAGTAGTTGTTTCAGCAAATAGAAACGAAACAACAAGGAGGACTGCCCCTTCACTTGTTAGTGTACTTGATATGCAAACACTAGATGTAACAAATTCAAAAACATTATCTGATGGATTAAAATTTCAACCGGGCTTAAGAGTTGAAAACAACTGTCAGAATTGTGGTACAACACAAGTAAGGATTAATGGCATGGAAGGCTCATACTCACAGATCCTTATCGACTCGCGACCGATGATTGGAGCACTTGCCGGTGTTTATGGGCTGGAACAGATACCTGCTAATATGATCGAACGAATTGAAGTAGTTCGTGGAGGCGGATCTGCACTTTTCGGAGCTAATGCAATAGGTGGTACTATAAATATCATAACAAGGGAACCGATTCGCAACAGTGGGGAATTTTCACATACCCTTTCGAGTATAAACGGGACAGGCAGTTTAGAAAACAACACAACATTTAATGCATCGCTCGTAAATGATACACGCAATGCCGGAATAATGGTTTATGGACAGCACCGCATAAGAGATGAATTTGACATCGATGGAGATGGATTTACAGAACTTCCATCATTAAAGAATCGTTCACTCGGATTCCGCTCCTTCCTTAAAACAGGTGTTTACTCAAAACTTACGATCGAATACAGAAACATTCATGAGTTCCGTCGTGGAGGTGACAGATTAGATCTTCAACCTTTTGAAAGCTATATAACTGAGCAAGTTGAACATTACATAAATAGCGGGTCTCTTAGTTTCGACAAATACTCAACTGATCAAAAAAGCAAACTTAATCTTTATGCAGCTGCAAGCCATACGCACAGAGGCAGTTACTACGGAGCAGGCGATCCTTTCAGCAAAAATGTACCTGCTATAGAACAAGGTATGTCTCAAAATGAAATAGATAACATAAATGAAATAATTGAGAATAACCAAACACGGATAAACTCCTTTGGCACAACATCTGAACTCACATACCAGATTGGTGGTCATTATATCCGGTCATTCAGCAATCTCTGGTTTATGCCTGCTGACCTTACAGTAGGAGGGGAATACCTTGGCAGCGAACTTGATGATATTAGTGGTTACCGAACAGAAAGTATCTCTCAGGAAACAAATACATTAAGCGGATTCCTTCAAAATGAATGGAAGACAGACATGTGGAGCTTCCTTGTTGGCGGAAGACTTGATAAGCATAATTTAGTGGATAACGCAATATTCAGTCCAAGAATAAACATGCGCTATAATCCAACCGAGAACATTAATTTCAGACTAACATACAGCGCTGGGTTTCGTGCTCCACAGATATTCGATGAAAACCTTCATGTTGATATTGCAGGTGGTGAACAGATCATAAGGACACTTTCCAAAGACCTGAAAGAGGAGCAATCAAACAGTATAAGCGGCTCAGTAGATTTGTATCACCAGATAGACAACAACAGGCTTTTAAACCTACTTATTGAGGGATTCTACACAAAACTAAACAACCCCTTTACTGAAGTAAGACGTGGAAATGAAATTATTGTAGAAAATGCAGGTTTTGGAGCTATGGTATATGGATTAAACCTTGAAGGCAGAGCTGTTTTAAATAATAAACTCGATCTACAGGCAGGTGCAACAATTCAAAGAAGTCTCTATGAAGAAGAGAGAAAATGGTGGGAGCCTCAATCACCTGAAGAGGAAGCAATTGACAGGGTAGCACCCACAAAAAGAATGATGCGAACACCCAACAGTTATGCATATTTCGTAGCAACATTTACACCCACTGATCAGTTGTCAGCTTCTTTATCGGGCAACTACACCGGCAGCATGCTTGTACCACATGATGCCGGTTTCGGTGTAGAGGGTGTAGACAGATTCTCTCCTGTAAATATAACTAAAGAATCCCCCGCCTTCTTCGAGCTCAACACCAAGATTGCCTACACAGTAGACATTTATAATGACACAAAACTTGAGCTAAATACAGGTATTCAAAATATCTTCAACTCATTTCAGAAAGATTTTGATACTGGCGCAGGTAGAGCCAACAACTACATTTATGGCCCGGGAATGCCGCGAACTTTTTTCATTGGAACTAAATTAGTGCTGTAATTACTTTTATGTACATTTAGCCACAACAGGGGCAACTTATTAACGAAGTTGCCCCTGTTTTATAATGGAACAACATATTTCTTCATAGCCTCATCCTGAAGAGATTTTGGCACAGCCTCCCTTACTTCATCAACAATAATGTTGATTAGTCTTTCACGAATAAACTCTTTACGAGTTATAAGACTTATTTCGCGTACGGGAGTTGCATTTTTAAAAGGCCTTACGTTCTTTTTCTGCTTTTCACTAAGGTTAGCAATTGCCATTTCAGGGATTACGGTAAGCCCTTCATTTTCATCTACAATATTAATAAGTGTATCAATACTCCCCGCTTCATAAGAGAAGATGGATTGATTTACTCCGCGTCTTTTTTTCAGATTGCATAAGTGAAGAATCTGTGTTCTGAAACAGTGAACTTCGTCAAGCAGCCATAACTTTGTAGCATTCAGATCGTCTTCATCCAAAGCATTTTTTGCATACAGAGATCTCTCAAGTGGTGAGACATAAGCGAAAAACTGCTCATAATAGATAGGATTTTCATCTATTGTTGGCTCTTTCAAGGGAGTTGCCAATATACCACCATCAAGCGAGTCATTTGATAAACCTTTTAAGATTTGATCGGTTGTTAGCTCAGATATAATAATACGGATATCATATTTATTATCACGATGCACCTGCATAAGCTTAGGCAAAAGATAAGGAGAAACGGTTGGAATTACTCCGAGTCGGAAAACCCCTTTAACAATACCTTTCTCTTCTAGGATTATCTCTTTGATGTGGTTAACCTGTGCTATAGCTACACGAGCCTGATCAATAATCCGCTCTCCTATTTCTGTAGGCTGTACAGGCAGTTGTGAACGGTCGAATATTTTTACTCCCAGCTCTTCTTCAAGCTTTTGAATCATCATACTCAAAGTAGGCTGAGTAACAAATGATGCTTCTGCAGCCTTTGAAAAGTGGCGGTAATTATCTACTGCAATAATATATTCTAACTGTTGTATATTCATGAGTTTTAATCTTAATTCAAATGGTAAATAACTACTAATTTGCGAACTACTTGTAATTTGAAAAATACTTCATAAACTGTACTCTCTCGTACAAATAAGGACTCTTTATGTTTGAGTAGTTCAGCTTACCCCTGAATTCTTCAATACGAGAATAATTGTTCTGATTCATCCACTCTTCAACACATGTCAGTATATTGTCTACAGCACCTAACCCATTTTCGTATAATGTACTGCATAGCTGCATTGCTCCTGCACCTGCAAGTATTCCTTTGATTACATCTTCCCAGGTGTGTACTCCGTAAGAGCATGCAATATCAAAATCTGGGACCCGACCTGACACAATTGCTGTCCATCTTAAAGTATCACTGAAATCAGAGGGGTTACTAAAAACAGGACCAGCCTTTAATTCCATAGTTTCTATATCAATATCAAGCTGATAAAAACGATTAAACAGCACGACACCGTCAGCTTTCAGAGCTTTTAGCTTTGAAACAAGTCCCGGCAGATTACTGATATTCTTTGCCATCTTTATCACTACCGGTATATTAATTACTTTTTTTAGCTCTCTGACTATATTTACATATGTATCCTCAAGATACGAATCACCAAACTCACCGGCATTAAGGACAAACAGATTAAGCTCTAAACCATCTGCACCAGCATCTTGAATAGCCTTTGCAAATTCAGTCCATTTTGCCATTTTATAGCAATTTATACTTGCAATTATGGGCACATTGCAATGTTTCTTTGCAGATCTGATCAGTTCCAGGTATTTATCCATATGATTCATCTCAACATAAGTGTTGATATAATCAGCTGCCTCCGGATAATCAGCAATCTGGGAGAGTTTTTCGGAATGACTCTCAATTTGTTCTTCGAAAAGTGATTTCAGAACAATAGCTCCAACGCCGGCATTCTCCAATTCTACAATCTTTTTAATAGAATTTGTTAAACCACTGCTTGCAGCAATTATTGGATTTTTGAGTTTTAAACCAGCAAATGTTGTTTGTAAACTTGTAGTCATAAGATGAACAAATGTTTTTCAGAAATACATAATAAGCAAAAATAGGGAATTTTATTGATAAAATCGATAAGATATATCTAAAAATAATATCAGCCCGACTCAGCGATTACCGAATATCAGAGTACCAATGCGTATTATTGTGCTGCCTGCTTCGATTGCGAGCTTGTAATCACCCGTCATTCCCATGGAGACTTCCTTGAAATCGGGATCATTTTTAAAATGGGTATCTTTGAATTCATCAAAAAGCGACTTCAGCTGATCAAATTCTTTTCTCACCTTATTTTCATCTTCCGTAAATGTGGCCATACCCATGATTCCGGTGATTTTCATGTGACTGCATTCTCTCCATTTGCCTTCTGATAAAAACAGGCGACATTCTTCAGGAGAGAATCCTGATTTAGTCTCCTCATCAGCAATGTGAATCTGAAGAAGACAAGGTATAATTCTGTTATTAACACTACCCTGTTTTTCAATCTCACGCATCAGCCTTTCGCTGTCTAAACTATGAATTAATGAGACAAAAGGAGCTATCTGTTTAACTTTATTGCGTTGTAGGTTTCCAATGAAATGCCACTCAATATCCTCGGGAAGGTCCTGCTGTTTTTGCACAAGTTCCTGAACACGACTTTCGCCAAATATCCGTTGACCTGCATCATAAGCTTCCATAATCTCTCCATTGGAGTGAAACTTGGAAACTGCAACAATCTTAACATCCGAAGGAACAATTTCTCTTAACTCTTCTATTTTTAATCTTATACTCATTCTTCCTTTTTAATCACCTTGTCACCTGAATATGGGAAAACATCCATGATTGCTGTCTCAACAACAGATGCAATTGTATAGTCGATCATCGTTTTTTTCATTTCAACCTCAATAATCTCAACTGCTTCTTTTAATTCAGAAGCCTGAACGAGCATATTTACCGCAGTCTTTTTTTCAGAACCGCTTTTCTCATCCATAGTAATAAAATAAAGTTTCGCTTTATAGTATCTGTCACCGGTTTCATTGAAAAATGAATCGGAGTATTTAACCCGCTTAATATCTGAGATGGTAAACTCACCCGAGATATAGGGTCTGATCTCTTCAATAATTCTTGCTTCTGCTTCTGTAAACGACAATGCATCCACCAGATAAGGCTCTGTTACTGTTTTCTGAATGCCGGTTTCCAGCATTTTATCATATCTTAATTTACATTCAAACCAGTTGTACATATAATCTTTTTTATCTTTTAAATTTTCGGATAACAAAGATAAGGATAAAAAAAGAATTGAAAAGGAGATACCTTTATAAGACTTTCTTTAATTTTCCCTTTAAGTAATGACGAATCAAAAGCACATAAGAGAACTTTACTATAGAGGTAAGGACCTGATATAGTGTTTTTCGGTTTTAAATTGTAATTTTGCAAAATATCTTAATAAAATGATTGGAACACTTGTAAATACTTTAGCCGTTTTAATAGGCGGACTACTTGGTCTTATTCTTAATAAAAAAATGCCTGAACGTGTTACAACTATCTATTTTCAGGCAATAGGACTATTTACTCTGGCAATTGGAGCTTCTATGGCAGTGAGTATGGAGAAAATACTTATTGTAGTAAGCAGTCTTGCTATTGGATCACTTTTAGGAGAATGGTGGAATCTGGAAAAAGGTGCCGAGCAAATGAGTGATTACCTTAAAAACCGCTTTAAAATAGGCAGTGAAAGGTTTTCGGAAGGGTTGATTACTGCCTTCCTTCTGTTTTGTGTGGGTTCAATGACTATCCTTGGTACTATACAGGAAGGAACAGGAGGATCACCCGATCTACTTTACACTAAGTCGATGATGGACTTTTTCTCAGCAATCCTACTGGCATCTGCATTTGGTGTGGGCGTAGTCTTTTCCTCTCTGCCACTGTTTATATTTCAGGCATCATTGACATTACTGGCAAGATACGCAGCACATTTTTTCACTGACGATATTATACTGGGTCTAACAAATGTAGGAGGCATATTACTTATCGGATTAGGTATAAACATTCTTGGAATTAAGAAACTAAGGATAATGAATATGCTGCCTTCTCTGGTTATCGTGGTGCTGTTTATATGGATTTTTAATTAAACCCACTTCGAAAGTTGCAAAAGAAAGAACAAAAGTTAGGTTTATGGTTATTGGTGTTCATAGCCCTCGGGTCTATGATTGGCTCCGGAATCTTCAATTCACCTAAAGATCTAGTTAGCTCAGCCAATCCACAGGCCACAATGATAGCCTGGTTGATAGGCGGTTTTGGAGCACTGATGCTTGCACTTGTATTTGTTTACCTTGCTTCAAGAAAACCAGAACTTAAAAGCGGAGTCTATGCATATGCCCGTGATGGTTTTGGTGATTTGATGGGATTCAATTCAGCCTGGGGCTACTGGTCAGTTGGCTGGCTTGGAAATATTAGTTACCTGGCACTGTTCTTCAAAACATTAAATGATCTGCTTGGTGTGCATGCACTCTCACCACTACATGCTTTTTTAATTGGCTCTGCATTGCTTTGGTTCTTTTACTTAATCCTAAAATCAGGTATAAGAGAAGGAGCAATCCTCAATTTTATTGTAACTACAGCAAAATTTATACCTATTATTCTTATAATAGTTTTAGGCGTCTCACTAATAAAAAACGATCTCTTCATAGTTGATAACTGGCAAAGCAGACTTGCCTCAACAGGTGAATCAACATCTCCCATGCTACAAATCAAGAGTGCTATGGCTATAATCTTATGGTGCTTTGTGGGAATGGAAGCAGCTTCAGTTTTATCCGGAAGAGCAAAAAGTCAGAAAACTGTCAGACTCACAATTATTATCTCACTGCTGATAGTACTTGCGATTTACATGCTTATCACCTTTATAGCAATGTCTTCAGTACCTGCAGACATACTATCAGCATCAGATACACCATTGGCTCTGGTTCTTGAGCAAACAGCGATAGGCGCAGCCGGAGGAGTAATTGTTAAGCTGGGTATTATGGTTTCGGTATTAGGAGCAAGTCTCTCTTGGATAATGTTATCAGTTGAAACACTTTATGTTGCGGCACTTGATAATGTTCTGCCTCGTATTTTTAAGAAAGTAAACCAAAAAGGTACCCCTGTAAATGCACTGCTGCTCACGCAGGGTTTTACTCAAATCTTCCTTATTTCTATATTGTCACCACAGTTAAACGAGACCTATCTCGCTGCCATAACTATAGGCACCACACTGGTACTGATTCCTTATTTACTATCTTCCCTTTATGCTGTTAAGATAGCAATACTTAACAGAAAGAATGAATCACTCCATCATCTGGTTGTAGCCATGCTTGGTACAATTTATTCTATTTACGTAATATTCGCAGTTGGTATAAAATACCTGATCCTCTCTGTACTGTTTTATGCTATAGGCTCATTGCTTTTTATAAAAGCTAAACGAGAGCAAAAAAAACAGCCCAAACCTTGGGAATGGGCTGTTATAAT
>JAQUIZ010000002.1 GCA_028683355.1 Fermentimonas sp. | reverse complement strand
TGGATATACTACTTTTTCTACCTTTGCATTTGAAAATCTGCGGTTGATAGAGACAAATCAATGGGGTTTATTTGCATTTTATACCTTAACTAGTGTCATCCTGGGATTATTTGCTGTTTGGGGAGGTTTGAAACTTACAGTATAGATCGTGCGTAGCTTAATATAACTTTTCTCTAATTTCACTCTAATATTCTTCTTAGCATGGTCTTTTATAAACGGACTTTAAAAGGACAATGTAAAGACGAGGTAAGTTCAAAGTAAGGTTCATCTACATACAATATTGTGTCATAGGCTTTGAGTACAATAACCGAATTATGACGTCTTTCAGATAAAATATTATAACATTTTCAAAACATAAAATAAGGACGATGAGAATAGTAAAAATTCTTTTGTTGCTAACTTTGATAAAATTCTCTCTTTCCGCACAGGAGAAAGGATTGATGAACACAACCGAGAGTAAGTTCGTGAGAATGCATAATGTAGATATGGATGCTGTTTCATGGACGGATGGTTTCTGGGCTGACAGATTCGGGGTTTACAAAGACAGTATGATTTTAAATATGTGGAAAACACTGAATGATTCTGAAATATCACACTCATTCAGAAACTTCGAGATTGCTTCAGGAAAAGCAGATGGGAGTCATCAGGGTCCTCCTTTTCATGATGGTGATTTTTATAAATGGTTTGAAGGTGTGGCTTCGGTTTACGCGATGACTAAAGATCCAAAACTTGACGAACTGATGGACCGTATAATAGTAACTTTAGCTGAGGTGCAGCGAGCTGACGGATATATTCATACTCCTGTGAATATTGAAGAGAGAAAACAAACACATGGAGAAGTGGCATTTGATAATCGCCTGAATTTTGAGACTTACAATCTAGGCCATTTGATGACAGCAGCATGTGTTCATTACAGAGCTACAGGAAAGGAATCTATGCTTGATATGGCGGTAAAAGCTGCCTCTTTTCTGCAAAACTTCTATCAAACAGACTCTATAGAGCTGGCGGGCAATGCAATTTGTCCATCTCACTATATGGGAGTAGTTGAAATGTACAGAACAACAGGAAATAGGGACTATCTCAAACTGGCCGGAAGTCTTATTAATATACGTGATTTGGTAGTAGATGGTACAGATGATAATCAGGACAGGATTCCGTTTCGCGAGCAAACAAAAGCCATGGGGCATGCTGTTAGGGCTAATTATCTCTATGCCGGAGTAGCCGATGTATATGCAGAGACAGGTGAAGAGCATCTGATAAATAACCTGGAATCTATCTGGAACGATATTGTGAATAGAAAGATGTATATAACAGGTGCCTGCGGAGCACTATATGACGGCACTTCGCCCGATGGCACCAGCTATGAACCAGACTCTGTGCAGAAGGTGCATCAGGCTTACGGCAGAGCTTTTCAGTTGCCAAACAGTACTGCACACAATGAGACTTGTGCTAATATTGGTAACGTATTGTTTAATTGGAGAATGCTGAATGTTACCGGTGAAGAAAAATTCGCAGATATTGTAGAAACCGCTCTTTACAATAGTGTTTTATCAGGTGTAAGTCTTGATGGAAATCGCTTTTTCTATACTAATCCTTTGCGTGTTTCTTCAGATTTTCCTTACACAATGAGGTGGTCAAAAGAGAGAGAAGAGTATATTGCGTTTTGTAATTGCTGTCCACCAAATACGGTGAGAACTTTGTGCGAAACTCATAACTATTTATATTCAGTATCTGATAAAGGATTATGGTTTCATACTTACGGAGGAAATGTGCTGGATACATATTTAACCAACGGTACAGGAATTAAGGTTTCGCAGGTTTCTGAATATCCTGCAGATGGACGAGTAAAGTTAACTGTTGAGAGCATTTCAGGGGATAACGATATTTCTTTTTATTTACGAATACCACAGTGGAGTGGAAATACTTTGTTGAAAATAAATGGAGAAGCTGTTAAGGTTGATTCTCCTAAGGGCTCTTATGCTGAGGTAAGAAGAGTTTGGAGAGAGGGTGATGTTATTGAGTTGGATCTGGATATGCAGACACTGATTATGGAAGCAAATCCGTTGGCTGAAGAGATTAGGAATCAAGTTGCAATAAAAAGAGGTCCGTTGGTATATTGCTTAGAATCGATAGACATTTCAGAAGGGTATAATATTGATAACATTCTTATTCCTGCCGATATTGATCTTAAGCCAAGTAAAATAATGATTGACGGCAGTCCCGTAATTTGTTTGGAGGGAGAGGCCGAATTGCTTTCCGAGAATAAGTCGTGGGAGAATCAATTATATCGTCCTGTTTCAAATAATAAGCAGAAGGTGAATATAAGATTAATTCCCTATTATGCATGGGGTAACAGAGGGAAAACAGAAATGACTGTCTGGATGCCAATATCCAGATAAAATATATGGTTATGAAACATAAAAGAATTGGATTAACTTTTCTATTCAGCTGTTTGTTTTTTGTTTTATTTGCCACCGATATTTGGGTATCTACTGATGGCAATGACCGGAATGATGGTTCCGCTAAATATCCGCTGAACACCTTACATGGGGCTATACATAAGGCTCGTGAAATGCGCAGGATTAACATTGTGGGTGTTGATAAAGGAATTAATATAATTCTGAAAGAGGGTGTATACTATCTCTATGAACCGGTTAATATTCGTCCCGAAGACAGTGGTACTACTGCATCGCCCACAATAATTTCTGCAGAAGATGGAGCGGATGTTGTTATCAGCGGTGGCATACCTATTACCGAATGGAAGGATAATGGCAAATACTGGGTTGCAGATGTGCCTGATTTTAACGGCAGACCTTTGGATTTTCGCCAACTTTGGATAAATGGTAAAAAAGCTGTTCGTGCCAGAGATGTGGTTGATTTTGAAGGTATGAACCGGATATTGCATAATGATATAGAAAATCAATTGCTTTGGGTGCCTGCAAAAGCAGTAGAAGATATTCTTAATGCCCCTTATGCGGAGATGATTCTTCATCAGATGTGGTGTATCTCTAATCTCAGAATAAAATCGATTGATGTAAGCGGAGATTCAGCAGCGGTAAGATTTCATAATCCCGAGAGCAAGCTGCAATTTGTACGTCCATGGCCAAGTCCGATGACAACACCAGGTAGTGAGTCGGCTTTTTACCTTACAAATGCCATAGAACTACTTGATCAACCGGGTGAGTGGTTCCATGATTTTAAAGAGCAGAAACTATATTATTTACCTCGTGAAAACGAAGATATAAACAACTTTGAAGCAATTGTTCCGGCAATTGAAACCTTAGTAGAGATAAATGGTACACTCGATCGTCCTGTGGAAAACATAAAGTTCAAGAACATTCAGTTTAGTCATACAACATGGATGCGTCCTTCCGAGAAAGGGCATGTGCCGTTGCAAGCAGGGATGTATTTGACGGAAGCCTATAGGATGAATCCTATAATGAAAAGGGAAGGTAACCATAATCTTGACAACCAGGGGTGGCTCGGACGTCCTGCGGCAGCTGTTACTCTCTCAGGAACTAAAGACATAGATTTCGACAGATGTGTTTTTACTCATCTTGCTTCTACAGGTTTGGATTATAAACTGGGAAACAAGGGAGGAAAAGTAGAAGGTTCACTTTTCAAGGAAATCGGTGGAAACGGAATTGTAATTGGCAGTTTTTCACCATCGGCACACGAAACACATTTTCCTTTTAATCCACGTGATCTAAGAGAAGTATGCTCTTATCAGAAAATAGTTAATAATCTTTTTGAGGATGTTACAAACGAAGATTGGGGCTGTGTAGCTATAGCAGCGGGGTATGTAAACAATATTCTGATATCACATAACGAAATTCGTGAAGTCTCATATACCGGAATAAGTCTGGGATGGGGATGGAATAATAACCCGGTAGTTATGAGGGATAATAAAGTTCATGCAAATCATATATGGAATTATGCTAAACATATGTATGATGTGGCTGGGATTTATACATTGGGAAATCAGCCCGGAACAATGATTACAGAAAACTATATTCATGATATTTATACTCCCGGATATGTACACATACCTTCTCACTGGTTTTACCTATATGCTGATGAGGGGTCTTCATTCATTACCGTAAAGGATAACTGGACTGAAGGAGATAAGTTTCTTCAGAATGCCAACGGCCCCGGTAATGTTTGGGAAAATAACGGATCTATGGTAAATGATAGTGTTAAAGTAAATGCAGGTCCGCTTAAAGAATTTCAATATTTATTTAACTAAGTATGCAAAACATAGCTATCCTTGGGCTAGGAGAGGGCAGGAGTGCAATTTCTGCATCTCTTGCCAGCAATAAGCTGAATCTTGTGAATATATGTGACAGGAATGAGGATCTTTGCATTAAACGTGCAAAAGAGTTTAATCTGAACACTTTTGCAACAGATTACGAAGTATTGCTTAATGATCCGGCAATTGATATAATAGCTGTCTATACTCCTGATAACCTTCATGCTACCCATATTAAACAGGCATTGATAAAAGGTAAGCATGTTGTCTGTACAAAACCCTTCATTCATGATTTGTCATTTGCAAAGGAGCTGACGGAATTGGCAGAGAAGCACAAAAGAAAAGTTTTTGTAGGACAGAGTTCTCGTTTTTTTGAGCCTATGAAACGTCAACGAGCAGATTTCGATCAAGGCGTAATAGGTGAATTAATTACAATCGAAGCGCACTATAATGCCGATCATCGTTGGTTTCTGGATAAGGAATGGGCGTTGCTGTCCGATTTTAAATGGCTGTATGGAGGATTGAGCCATCCGGTAGATTTTATACGCTGGTATATGCCCGATATTGAAGAAGTTATGGGTTACGGAATGATTAGTCAGAACGGCGTGACAGCAGGTATTAAGAACGAAGATACTATGCACTTTATATTTAAAGCGAAAAATGGCAGTATTGCTCGTGTAAGCGGTGTATATACTTCACCTGTACAGCCAACGGCGCGCGAAAGTGAAATGAGTTGTATACTCAGAGGAACAGAAGGAGCAAGTCAGGCTGATTATCACGAGTTACGCTATTCGGTTACGACCAATAGTGGTGAGGAAAAAATAATTACCTGGGGAGATAGTTATAAAAATTACTACTTCCGTTTTGAAGGGCAGAGTCATCATGCCGGTGAATATCAGAACTATTTGGAGTATTTTGCAGATAGCATTGAACAAGATTTTATCGCTTATCCGGATATCAGAGAAGGAGTAGGCACTGTAGCTCTTCTTCAAGCTATGGATCGTTCACTAAAAACGGGCGAAATAGTAAAAGTATCCGATATACTTAAAGAACATAATCTGAAATTATAATACCTTATTTATTATGTATAAAAAAATATTAAACTCTAAAAACAAGTTTTTATTGATTATTGGAATGATGATACTTTCTCAGAGTATTATTCAGGCTGCAACTCCTGCTACATGGATATGGTACCCAGGGGATTATGAGATATGGCTTGGAAATAAAATGAATAACCGTCGTACCGAAAGAGGTGCATTCTTTCCTCCATTCTGGAAGATGGACAGTCACTATATTGTAGTTGAATTTAGCAAGGAGCTGGATCTTGACAAGCCGGAAGAAGTTGAAATAAACGTAGAGGGGGTATTTAACATTAAGTTAAATGGTAAACTACAGTTTGGTATGCCTGATAAATTTCTGTTGCCGGCAGGAAAACATCAGCTTAACATAAAAGTATGGAATCAATCTACACCTCCTGCAATTTTTGTTAGAGGTGAGACTCTTAAGTCTGATGATACCTGGAGAGTGACTTATGAAGATAAAGAGTGGATTGATGAAAGCGGAAAGGCAAGCGACACATCTGCAACTACCTACTACAGAGTAGGGTCAGGTGGTTTTAATTCGATAAATGAGTTGCCATCGGAATACAGGCTTGCAGTTACACCACAAGATGTTCAGAATAGAGATTTTGTTAACTCGGGTGAACTATTAGATTTTGGTAAGGAGACTATTGGATTTCTGCAGTTTAATAATTTAAAAGGCAGTGGTGATATAAATATATATTACGGCGAGAGCCGAGAAGAGGCATTAGATACAGAGTTTTGTGAAACTTTGGATAAGTTTTATGTTGATAAAGATAATTTTTTAGATAAGTCGTTGGGGCATACATACAAGTTAACCGATACTTTTACTCTTGAAAACAGTAAAGCATTTAGATATGTATATATAACAAAAGATGAGGGTGTTGACTATACAGATGTAAGTATGCTTTATGAGTATCGACCGGAGGTTCATCGTGGTTCTTTTAAGAGTAGTGATGAAGAGTTGAATAAAATATGGGATGTGAGTGCATATACGATGCATCTTACTACACGAGAGTTTTTTATTGACGGTATTAAGCGTGACAGATGGGTATGGAGTGGTGATGCTTACCAAAGCTACTTAATGAATTACTATAGTTTTTTCGACTCGCAGACTGTTAAAAACACTATCTGGCTCTTAGGAGGTAAGGACCCTATTACCAGCCATATCAATACGATTATGGATTATACATTTTATTGGTTTTTATCGATTTACGACTATTACCTGTTTTCAGGAGATACACATTTTATCTCACAGATTTATCCAAGAATGCAGTCCATGATGGAGTATGTTTTGGGGCGTACAAATGACAACGGAATGGTAGAAGGACTGGCAGGAGATTGGGTATTTGTTGATTGGGCCGATGGTTACATGGATAAACAGGGTGAGCTCTCTTTTGAACAAATTCTCTTCTGTCGCAGTCTCGAGACAATGGCGCTTTGTGCCGAATTGACAAATAATAATGAGGATAAGGCTAAGTATAATAAACTGGCAGGTGATCTCAGAGAGAAGCTAATACCTGCTTTTTGGGACGAAGATCAGCATGCTTTAGTTCACAACCGATTGAAAAATGTTCAACAGCCTGAAATAACACGTTATTCTAATATGTTTGCTGTGCTTTTTGATTATCTTACTCATAATCAGAAGCAATCAGTTAAAAGTTCTGTACTGCTTAATGATTCCATAATGAAAATAACTACACCATATATGCGTTTCTATGAACTGGAAGCTTTATGCGAATTGGGTGAATATGATCTGGTAATGAGTGAGATGAAAGATTACTGGGGTGGGATGATAAAAGAGGGGGCTACCTCTTTTTGGGAAAAATATAATCCTGAAGATAGGGGCATAGAACATCTTACTATGTATGGCCGACCTTATGGTAAAAGTCTTTGCCATTCCTGGGGAGCGAGTCCTATCTATTTGCTTGGAAAATATTATCTCGGTATAAAGCCAGTGAAAGCAGGTTATAGCGAGTTTTCTATAACTCCTGATTTGGGTGGGTTGGAATGGATGGAGGGATCAGTTCCTACTCCTAATGGAGATATAAAAATTAGTATGGATCAAAAGAGCATAAAGGTGAAAGCAACTGAAGGGGAGGGTTATCTTTATTTCAGCAGTAAAATTGCCCCTAAAACCACTAAAGGGAAAATTGAAAAACTCGAAGGAAATGATTACAGGCTTTGGATTAAAGAGAATGATGAGGTTGTTGTGTCGTATAAGTTTTGAGTACAGAAAAACCAGTTGGCCGTCCTGATTTATAACTATAAGAATGTCGATATAAGAAGTTGAATTTAAAATGAAATTAAGAGTATTGTTTTTTTTGGCCGCACTGCTTAGTATGGCTTCCTGCAAAAAAGAGAGTGTTGTTATCCGTGTTACTCCAAATGCATCGGAAAGAGTACAATTCGGTGCCGAGAAATTAAAAAAAACACTTGAAGAATCAAAATATAAAGTGGTAATATCTGAAACTGCTGCTGTTGACCTTGAGGATAATAGCGGTAAGATTTTCTGGATTCTCGAAAAAGAGGATTCATTAACTTCAATTATTACCGAACAGTTAGGTTTTTCACTACCTGAAAAAATAAACAGTGAAGGTTTTTATATTGATACTGAAAACAACCGAACGTTGGTTTACGCAGAAGACCCTTCGGGTGCCCTTTACGGGTGTTATGAGCTTTCGGATATAATACGTGAAGGTAAACCACTTCCGGTTAAATTTTTGGATGCACCGGAAATGGTTATGCGCGGGGCCTGTATAGGACTCCAAAAGCCATATTATCTTCCGGGAAGAACAGTTTATGAATATCCATATACACCTGAAACGTTTCCTTGGTTCTATGATAAAGAATTATGGATCGAGTACCTGGATATGCTTGTTGAGAACAGGATGAATTCTCTTTATTTATGGAACGGCCATCCGTTTGCTTCACTTGTTAAGTTGGATGATTATCCTTTTGCAGTTGAGGTTGACGATGAAACTTTCAAAAAAAACGAGGAGATCTTCTCATTTCTTACTGAGGAGGCCGATAAACGAGGAATCTATGTAATACAGATGTTTTATAATATAATCGTTTCAAAACCTTTTGCTGAGCATTATGGTATCCAAACACAGGACAGAAACAGACCTATCATGCCGATAATTGCTGACTATACACAGAAGTCGATTGCAGCATTCGTGGAAAAATATCCTAACGTTGGTTTACTGGTTTGTCTTGGCGAAGCAATGGCTACTTATGAGGATGATGTAAATTGGTTTGTAAATACAGTTATCCCTGGTGTAAGAGATGGATTGAGTGCAACAGGACGGACTGACGAACCGCCAATAATTGTTCGTGCACACGACACAGATGCCAAAATGGTTATGGATGCAGCGCTGCCTATATACAGCAATCTTTACACGATGCACAAATATAACGGTGAATCTCTTACAACTTATGAACCTCGCGGTCCCTGGTCTCAGATTCACAGAGATTTAAGTTCACTTGGCTCTGTTCATATTGATAACGTACATATTCTTGCTAATCTTGAGCCTTTCAGATATGGTTCTCCTGATTTTATACAAAAATCGGTACAGGCTATGCATGAGGTACATGGAGCTAACGGATTACATTTATATCCTCAGGCTTCCTATTGGGACTGGCCATATACTGCCGACAAGCTGCCTAATGGTGATCGCTTGAAGCAGACTGACAGAGATTGGATTTGGTACAAAGCATGGGCCCGTTATGCATGGAAAGCAGATCGTGACAGAACTGATGAGATTTCATACTGGAGCAATCAATTTGATAAACTGTATGGTTCAGGCAATGGATCGGCCGATATACTTGAAGCTTATGAGCAGACAGGCGAGATATCACCTAAATTATTAAGAAGGTTTGGAATTACTGAGGGAAACAGGCAGACATTGACTTTAGGTATGTTTATGAGTCAGCTTGTAAATCCCTATAAATATAAAATATATCCAGGTTTTTATGAATCGTGTGGACCAGAAGGAGAAAAGCTGATTGAGTATGTAGAAAAAAAATGGAAAAACATACCGCATATTGGTGAATTGCCATTGGATATAGTAACTGAGGTGGCAGAACATGGTGATCTGGCGGTTGAGGCCATAGACAGGGCAGAGAAAAGTGTTACAAAAAACAGAGATGAGTTCTTGCGTTTAAAAAATGATGTATACTCATACAGAGAGTTTGCCTGGTTCTTTAACACCAAAGTGAGAGCTGCAGAAAAAGTACTCGATTATCAGTATAGCAAAGATCTTAAATACCTGGAAGAGGCTATACCTCTTATGGAAGAGAGCTTGGACCACTACAGGAGATTAGTAGAATTAACAAAAGATACCTATCATTATGCAAATAGTATGCAGACAGCTCAAAGAAGAGTACCTATAGGAGGTGATGATGGTAAAAATAAAACATGGGGAGAGTTGTTGCCTCACTATGAGCAGGAGTTGAATAACTTAAAAGAAAATATTCAATTGCTAAAATCTGATAATCAGGAGTCGAGTGAAGTTGAAATTACTCCGCTTGTTCCCGCAGAGGTTACAATAATCAACCCGAAATCAGAGCAAGTAGTTCTATCAAAAGGGCAAAAAATACAGTCAGGGAATGAATCAATTATTGAGGAAATTGCTCCTGAGTTGAAGAATTTGAAAGCTTTAAAGCTGAATCCTGTGACTCAAAAGAATGATGGAACAACTATTGAATTTGAGACTGCCGATTCTGTGAAGTTGCTTATAGGTTATTTTAGAGATGATCAGAGTGCTTACGCAAAAGCACCTACACTTGAAACAGACGCTTCTGCAAATCTGTATGGTCAGGCTGACCCGGTTCTGTTAAATGCAGTTCAATTATCTGGTATGCCAGCACTGAATGTACATATATACACTTTTTCTCAGGGCAAACATACCCTGAATCTTGGAAAAGGGGCATTATTGGTTCTGGGTTTCACAACTTCTGATGTTTCAGCAAGAAATGCCGGTTTGACTGATGACGAGTCAAGTGAAACAGTTGATTGGCTATTCTATTAATTCTTTAAGCTATGCAAAACACTGTTTTTTTTAGAATTCTGATAAAGTTAGCATTCCTGTATTTGTCTTTTGTTCATATTACAGGATGTAGCACAGGTTCACAAGAAGAGTGTTCTATCATAGAGATAGTGGCACCGTCTGATGTGATTTCTGAAAAAAACATAGTTCAATTTTGCGAAGATTATAAAGTTGAATGCGAAAGAATATTCAATTGGAATAATCATTGGGTTATATATATCAATACAGAAAGAGCAGAAGAAATTGAAAACAGGTTAGGAGAAAGTTTTCCTGAACAGGAGATAAAGACTTTTAAGACACCTTTTTATCATTTTAACCGAAAAGAGGATTGTGGTAAAGAGATGGTAGTCTATCAGGATCATGTGATTATGACTGCAAGCCTCGTGGAAAATGAAGAAATGCAGGTTGAATATATGCAGTTTCATCATACACAACGAGAAGAATGGTCTGAGGTTGCGGAAGGATTTTGTAATGCTGATTTTCAGCATGTAAAGGTTTATAGAAACGGACGTCAGCTAATGCTGGTGATTTCTATACCTAAAGGAAAAAGTCTTGAAGAGTTGAACCCAAAGACAGTGGAGAATAATCCACGTGTAGAGGAGTGGAACTCAATTATGAGTATATATCAAGAAGGCATAGAGGATGCTCCGGAAGGTGTGACATGGATAGAGTTCAAAAAGATATAAACACAAGATAGTAAAAATGAGACAAACAAATTATCAACTTTTTGATTTTTTGGATTTTAGTCCGTCCCTTGATGAGGGTGAGCGACTATGGCGAGCATGTACACCTACTGCAATTGAGGAAATTGAAGGAGATGTTTTTATAACTATCCCTTTTCAGCAACAGCACAACTCAAATGAAATAACACCTGATCATTCTGTTCCTAAAAAAGAGTACAGACTGCGTATCAAATCATACGGTTCGAAGATTCTGCGTATATCGTTATCGTTAGGAGAAGATATAATGGAGGATTCTGTAATGCTTTCTCTTTCCGATGAGCTAAAGGGTAAAAATCCACTTTGCGTAGAGAAGAAAGAATTTGAATGGATCGTGAAAGATAACTATGGGAATAAAAAAGCAGTCGTCAGTTTTGTTAAGCCGCAAATTGATTGGTGGAGTGATCTGGTTCCGGCTCCAGCAGATTCGATAAATATTAGTTTTTTCCCAGATGGTGTGAAGGAAATCTCCTTTTCGGAGTATGATATGTTCTCTCCTGCCAGACACGATGCTTTTGCCCTTGCCTACGTAGAACGGAAAGGTAATCAGCAGAGGGCTACATGCTCTTTTAAATCTAAGCCGGATGAATGTTTTTACGGAACTGGTGAACGATTTACAAAAATTGATTTGTCTGGAAAGACTTTCCAGTTGAGAAATCAGGATGGTCAAGGAGTGAATAACCGTCGTTGCTATAAAAATATTCCTTTCTATCTTTCATCTGAAAATTATGGAGTGTTTCTACATACCACCTCTTTTGCAAAATTTTCACTTGGGGATCACTCTACACGCTCAGCTCAGATATTGGTGGATGAGCCCCTGATTGATCTTTTTTTGATAGGTGGAGATAAACCTGAAGAGATTTTAAGAGGATATCGTAAATTAACAGGATTTCCCTCCATGCCACCCCTGTGGAGTTTTGGTATTTGGATGAGCCGAATGTCCTACTTTTCTGCAAATGAGGTAAATGAGATATGTGACAGACTCAGAGAGGAGAGTTATCCCTGTGATGTAATCCATTTGGATACCGGATGGTTTAAAACTGACTGGTTGTGTGAATGGAAATTCAATGAAGAGCGCTTCCCGAACCCGGAAAAGTTTATATCCGATCTGAAAGAGAAAGGTTTTAGAGTTAGTTTATGGCAATTGCCTTATATCTCACGTGATGCAGAACAGTATGAAGAGTCGATAGAAAACAACTATATAAGCAAAAGCCATAAAGGTCTTTCCGGTGCTTCAAATTTTAGTGTTGAGGATTATGCCGGAACCATTGACTTTACTTATGATAAAGCAACAGAATGGTACAAAGGCTTACTAAGAAGGCTTTTGGAAATGGGTGTAGTATGTATAAAGACAGATTTCGGAGAAAATATACATCTAGATGCCAGCTATCATGGTATGCCGGCAGATAAACTGATTAATCTTTATCCGTTGTTGTACCAAAAAGCAGCCTACGAAGTTACACAAGAGGTTACCGGCGACGGTATTATCTGGGCGAGAGCAGGCTGGAGCGGTTGTCAGCGATACCCTTTACACTGGGGAGGTGATGCAGCCGCATCATGGGAAGGTATGTCTGCATCATTGAAGGGTGGACTACAATTGGGACTTTCCGGTTTTGGATTTTGGAGCCACGATGTGCCAGGATTTCATGGAGTTCCGAATTTTATGAACTCTATCCTACCTGATGATCTATATATTAGGTGGACACAATTTGGCGTTTTTACTTCACATTTTCGTTATCATGGTACATCTAAACGCGAACCATGGAGTTATCCTGCCATTGCCCCACTTATCAAAAAATACTGGGATTTGCGTTATCAGCTTATTCCTTACATTCTTGAGCAGAGCAGGATTACTACAGAAACGGGAATGCCTGTTTTGCGTGCGTTGTTTTTGCATCATCCTGAGGATAAGACATGTAATCAGATTGACGATCAGTATTATTTTGGAGATAAAATGATGGTTGCACCTGTCATGAATTCTGAAAATATACGTGATATATACTTGCCGAAAGGTGAATGGGTGCATTTCTTTACCCGTGAGGTTTATAATGGAGATCGTTGGCTTAGAAATGTAGAGGTACCTTTGGATACAATTCCTGTATTTGTGAAAAGAGGAGCAAAAATTCCAATGTACCCAATCAAAGTGGCCAATACTGATGAAATGAGAAAAGATAAGGTAGTGGAAATCTGTTTTGATTAAAGAAAAATATAAAATGATGTCAACCTGGAAATCAAATTTTGAAGAATCCAAACAGCATTATCTGGATTGGTGGAATGGAAAAGGTATTGTTCTGACCATGTGGGAGCATATATTTAAGAACGGTAAACCTTGGGAAGATATTGATCGGCCGGCACCGCATAAGGATATAAATCAGTTTTGGTTCGACCCTGACTGGCGTTCTGATTATTTACACTACACCATGTCGAGAAATTCGTTCATGGCTGATATACTACCGGTAGCCAATACACAACTTGGACCCGGTTCTCTTGCTGCTATACTTGGTTCTGAGTTAGAAGGAAGAGAAGATACAATCTGGATACATCAAGCACCCGGTTTTGATGAAAAAATAATTTTTAATGAAGAAAACCGATGGTGGAAGTTGCATAAAGAATTGCTGAAAGCAGTTAAAAGAAAGGCTAACGGCAGATATCTGGTGGGATGCCCCGATTTGGTGGAGGGCTTAGATGTATTATCCAGTTTAAAGGGCCCCGATAATGTGCTTATCGACCTGATAATGGAGCCAACACGTACATTAGAACAACTTTCGGAAGTAAACAGGATTTATTTTGCTGTATTTGATAAGATTTATGATATTATAAACGAGGATGGAGAAATGGCATATTGCTATTTTTCACTTTGGGCACCCGGAAAAGTAGCAAAATTACAAGTGGACCTCTCCATCATGATTTCGGAGGATGATTTTAGAATGTTCTGCATACCTTTTTTGAAAGAGCAGACAGAGAAGATTGATTATACACTTTATCATCTTGATGGGGTTGATGCAATACGACACCTTGATTCTGTACTTGAACTTAAAGATCTAAATTCTATACAATGGACACCGGGTTATGGACAATCGCAAGGGGGTGATCCACGATGGTACGATCTGTATAAAAAGATACTTGCTGCTGGGAAGTCGGTTATGATTAACTGGGTAACCCTTGATGAACTGGAGCCACTAATAGATAATTTAGGAAATCAAGGATTACATCTAAATGTGGATTTTAAATCTGAAAAAGAAATCGAACAGGCATTAAAAATAGTAGATCGCTACAGATAAGAATACTGATATAGGAAATGTATAACAGATGATAAAATGACAATAAAAGTTAATGCCCAATGGAAACCTTGATAGATTTATCTCCTTTAGATATAGTAGTAATTGTAGCGTATTTTGTAATACTTGTAATTATTGCGTGGTGGTCGAGCTTCAGTAAAAAAAATAAAAGCGAAAACCTGTTTTTGGCTAATAAATCGCTTGGATGGATTGCTATAGGGTTGACAATGTGGGGAACAAATGTAGGCCCTTCTATGCTAATAGCCAACGCCAGTAGTGGTTTTGAAAGTGGAATTGTTGCAGGTAATTTTTCATGGTATGCTTTCCCTTTTATTATGATGCTGGCTTTTGTTTTTGCCCCACGTTATTTAGGTGCGGGAGTTACCACTCTGCCTGAATATATGGGTAAACGTTTTGGAGTTACTGTGCAACGTTATATTGCCTGGTACACAATTCTGACGACACTCATCTCGTGGTTGGGACTGACTCTTTTCTCCGGAGGAGTTTTTATGTCACAGATACTTAATTTCCCTTTATGGGCCTGTATTGTGATTCTTGTAACAATTTCGGCACTTTTTGTAGTATCAGGTGGATTAAAAACAATAGCTTATACAAATGTTTTTCAGATGCTTCTACTGATAGGTGTTTCGGTATTATTGGTAGTCCTTGCTACAAACAAAGCAGGAGGAATCGGTACAGTATTGGAATCAACGCCTTCTTCTTATTGGAAGTTGTTTCAACCACTTGATGATAAAGACTTTCCATGGTTGGCGATTTTACTAGGTTACCCCATAATGGGTATCTGGTTCTGGTGCACCGATCAGTCGATGGTGCAGTCTGTTCTGGGCGCAAAGAATCTAAAACAAGGACAGATGGGTGCTAATTTTGTAGCATGGCTTAAACTGATTGATATCCCTTTGTTTATTCTCCCGGGAATACTTGCATTTATACTTATCCCAAATCTAACCAATTCAACTGATGCTTATCTGAGTCTTGTGAAATCAGTGTTTCCATCAGGACTGATCGGATTAGTTGTCGTAGTGATGATAGCTGCGTTGATAAGTACTATTGGATCGGCTCTTAATTCGCTGAGTACTGTGTTTACGATGGATATCATCAAGAGAAACAGACCGGAGACTACACAACCTGAGATTAAGAAATATGGACGAATTGTAGTACTCGCCGGTGCCTTTTTATCAGTTTTTTTAGCTTTAGGTATTTCACAAATACAAGGACTGAGTTTTTTTAATATTTTCCAGTCAGTTCTTGGTTTTCTTGCCCCTCCGATGTCTGTAGCCTTCCTTTTTGCAGTATTGTGGAGAAGAACATCAGGCCGAGGAATTAAAATAACACTTTCGGCAGGAACGGCATTCAGCTTGGGGATAGGTGTTTTATATTATACCAATATAATATTTAACGGAGTACACTACCTATATGTTTCTGTTCTGATTTTTATAATTCTAAACCTGTTTCTTTTAATTTATTCTTTATTAGATAAAAAAGAAGATACCGATGTCAGGTTATTAAATTTTAAGCCTGTTAAAGTAAACCGAACGGTCAGAATTGCTTGGTCACTACTTTTTATAGTAATGATATCAGTCTATATATTATTTAATTAATCAGAAGTTTTTAGTAAAGTATAATATATCTACTAAAATAATTTTATTTTTAATCATATGAATTCCCATTTAATTGATAAATTGTTTGAGTGCATTGAGTATGGTAAAATCAACTTTGCATCTCCTTATCCTCCAAATATGAAAGGTTTACCCGGTGCCGATGAGATTACAAAAGAGGCACTTGAAGCTGGTGTTACCCCCAATGAGATATTAAACAGATCACTTATTGCCGCTATGGACAAAGTTGGGAAGAAGTTTTCTGAGAAAAAGATTTTTGTACCACAGATGCTGTTGTCTGCTAAGGCAATGAGTATATCTATGAATCACCTGAAACCTTACTTTGCTGATGGAACTGTTAAGCGAAAAGGGAAATTTATAATCGGTACCGTTTTTGGCGATCTGCATGATATTGGTAAGAACCTGGTAAGCATGATGGTTGAGGGTGCCGGATGGGAAGTGATAGATTTGGGCGTAGATGTGAAAACTGAAACATTTGTTGAGAAAGTAGTAGAAAATCCGGATGCTTTTATTGGTATCTCGGCTTTGTTATCAACTACAATGACTAACATACAGCCTGTGATTGAGGCCATAAAAAGTGTTTCTCCAAATACTAAAATTATTGTAGGAGGTGCTCCTTTAACAGCTGATTTTGCAGCTTCTATAGGAGCGGACGGATATGGGAAAGACCCTGGTGAGGGCATAGTTTGGCTGGAACAACAGTTTCAAAGTATAAATTGAGTCTGTAAATAGACAAATCAAAAATAAGAAGGAATTAATATTCCTAAATACAAAATTTCATGAGAAAGTGGATAGATTTGGTTTTAGGTGATAATAAGCGCACTGCATTTCCCTTTATAACTCATCCTGGTATCGAGTTGATAGGTGAAAAAGTTAGTAAAGCTGTTACTGATGGTACAGTTCAGTATAATTCAATCATGGCTGCTGCAGAAACATTTAATATGCATGTTTGCTGTACGATGATGGACCTGACTGTAGAGGCTGAAGCATTTGGTGCCTCAATTAATATGCCGGACGATGAAACACCTACGGTAACAGGAAGATTATTAGAGAGTTTTGATGATGTAGAGAGACTAATAGTGCCCGATTTAGAAAATGGACGATTGCCTGCTTTTTTGCTGGCTAGTAAGTTGTTGGCTGATAATATAAAGGATAAACCTGTATTTTCAGAATGTATTGGTCCCTTTTCCCTGGCTGGTAGGTTGTTTGATATGTCAGAAATAATGGTTTCAATTTATACCGAACCAGAGACAATTCTTTTACTTCTCTCTAAATGTACAGAATTTCTGATTAAATACTGTCGTGCACTTAAAGCTACAGGTACAGCAGGTGTAATTATGGCGGAACCTGCGGCAGGGCTTCTTTCCAATGAAGACTGTATGAACTACTCATCTTACTTTGTAAAGCAGGTAGTTGATGCAGTGCAGGATGATGATTTTACTTTGATTCTGCACAATTGTGGTAATAGCGGACAATGCACAAATGCAATGATTGAAAGTGGAGCAAATGCCCTGCATTTTGGTAATGCCATTGATATTACTGAAGCTTTGCAGGAGTGCCCTACAAGCTTGCTTGTCATGGGAAATCTGGATCCGGTGAATATTTTTAAACAGTCCAATCCGGGAAAAGTAAAACAGTCGACTCTGGAACTGTTGAATCTTACAAGAAATTATCCTAACTTTGTTATATCCGGTGGCTGTGATCTACCACCACAAACCCCTTCAGAGAATATTCACGCTTTCTTTGAGGCGGTGAATGAATTTAACCAATCTTTATGAAGGAGGGATAGATGTCGGAATCGTTTCATTTTTTTCAATTTTCGTTTAAAGATGTCGCTCCTTCTTCCGACGAAGTTTTTCAATTTATTAATTCCACAGGTATAGAAGATGAACATCCTTCAAAAGTTTTTGTATTAGAAATTCTACGGGAATTAGAGAATATAGAAGGTATTTCAGGTGGATATAAAATAAAAAGGGATATATCTGTATCCCGAAAAGATGGATTAATTATAGTTGATAATGAGGACTTGCATACAGGAAAGCAAATCTCAGGATATCTGAAAGATGCCACTTCATTAGCTGTTTTTTTATGTACTGCAGGACCTGTTTTTACAAAAACAGTTAACACACTGAACCGTAACGGAGATATTATGGAAGCTTTTCTACTCGATGCAATAGGATCACTTACCGTAGAGAAGGCAATGGATATAATCCAAGAGAATCTTACTGATGAGATGAAAAAGGAAGAAATGAGCGTCAGTAATAGATATAGCCCGGGATATTGTAACTGGGAACTTAATGATCAGAAAAAAATATTTTCACTAATAGGAAGTAACAAAGTTGGAGTATCGCTCACCGATACATGCCTGATGATCCCTGAAAAATCGGTCAGCGGTATAATAGGTATCGGCAATGTGCTTCAAAAGTATAATTATGGATGCAAAATTTGTAATAACAGTAGCTGTGTTTACAGAAAAATTGTGCACGACAAATGATTTGTTACAAAAAAATTAAACAGATGAATAGAATAAAAATTATATTAACTGCAATAATTGTTGTTTTAATTTGTGCAGGTTGCGACATGTCCCAATCCGGCAAATCCGTATCACAATCTAAGATGGAAGCTATATTTTATGAGGTAAAGACCCCTCATAAATATGGACTGGTGATTGCACCGGAGAGTAATAATGAGAAAATGGACTGCCCAACAGTCTTCCGAATGGGCGATAAATGGTATATGACTTACCTGCGGTATGATGGCAAATCGGGGAAAGACGGGAGAGGTTACGAAACATGGATCGCCGAAAGCGATAATCTACTAGAGTGGAATACTTTGGGGAGGTTGTTGTCTTTTCGTGATGGTAAGTGGGATGAGAACCAACGAGGGGGTTATCCTGCGCTGATAGATCATACATGGGACGGTGGATATAAATTGAATAGCTATGACAATAAATATTGGATGACATACATTGGAGGTGCTGAAACCGGTTACGAAACGGGTCCTCTGAAAATAGGCGTAGCTTTTACTGAGGGTGATCCTACAAAGGCACATGAATGGCAAGCTTTTGATCAGTCAGCTATGTCGCCTGATGAAGAGAATGCTCAGTGGTTCGAAAATATTATTCAATATAAAAGCAGTGTGTTTCTTGATGAGAATGAGACTTTTGGGAAACCATTTGTAATGTTTTATAATGCTGGTGGGATTAATCCCGAAAATGATATAAAAGCCGAAAGGGTAGGAATCGCTTATTCAGATGATATGGTGAATTGGGAGCGATATCCGGGTAATCCTGTTTTGTCGCACGAAGAAGGTATTACAGGAGATGCTCATATCCAAAAGATGGATGATCTTTATGTAATGTTTTATTTTGGTGCATTTCGTTCAGATAGGAAATATAAGGCATACAACACATTTGCGGCTTCGTATGATCTGGTTAACTGGACAGACTGGACGGGAGAGGATCTGATTATTCCTTCGAAGGATTATGATAATCTGTTTGCTCATAAATCATACCTGATAAAACATGAAGGAGTAGTTTATCATTTCTATTGTGCAGTTAATGAGCATGATCAGCGAGGAATAGCTGTTGCTGTTTCAGAACCTAAAGGTCGATCAAAACTCCGTTTCCCTGAGCCTGAGCTAACTGGGAAAAGAGGAATCATACAATTGAATGAAAATTGGAATACTGTAGCAGCAGAAGAGAATAGCAAAAAGTATGATTCATTTAATGTGAACAGTGAGTGGATTAGTGTGGATATTCCACATAACTGGGATGATTATCATGGTTATCGCCAGCATATTCATGGAAACAGACATGGCAACTCGTGGTACAAAAAGGAGTTCAGGCTGCCGGAATATAACTCCGATAAACGGTTCTTTATTAGATTTGAAGGAGTAGGAACCTATGCAACAATCACATTAAACGGAAAGAACTTTGGGAGGCATCCGGGGGGAAGAACTACATTCACACTTGACGTTACGGATGCTGTGAACAGGGGTGGTAACAATATATTGACTGTAAAAGCTGAACATCCTTCATTTATTACCGATATGCCCTGGGTATGCGGTGGCTGTTCTTCTGAATGGGGCTTCTCCGAAGGTTCACAGCCAATGGGAATATTCCGGCCTGTAGTTATGGAGGTTGTAGATAAAGTAAGAATTGAGCCTTTCGGCGTTCATATTTGGAACAACGATACCAACTATTTAAATATAGAGACTGAGATTAAGAATTATGGTAACAGTCAAGAGACAGTTGAGTTTGTAACCAAACTTAATGACGATAACGGAGTAGCAGCTTTTCGCCTTTCAGAGATGATTACACTAAATCCTGGCGAAACAAAGGTTATTAGACAGGTTAGCCCTAAATTAGAAAATGTACACTTATGGAGTAATGAAAATCCCTATCTTTATAAGCTGGCTTCTGTTCTGAAAAGGAGTGGAAATACGACTGATGAAGTGACTACTCCTTACGGAATAAGAACAATTAGTTGGCCTGTGTTAAGAAATGACGATGATCCAACATTTAGAATTAACGGGAATTCGCTATTTCTTAATGGAACAGCAGAGTATGAGCATCGTTTTGGACAATCACATGCTTTCACAAAAGAGGAGATAAGGGCGAGGGTAAATATGATCAAAGATGCAGGTTTTAACGCATTCAGAGATGCGCATCAGCCTCACAACCTTTTTTATAAGGAGTATTTGGATAAAGAGGGAATTATGCTTTGGCCTCAGTTTTCTGCCCATATTTGGTATGATACACCTGAATTCAGAGATAATTTCAAGAAATTACTTCGTCAATGGATAAAAGAAAGACGAAATTCACCTTCGGTAATCATGTGGGGATTACAAAACGAAAGCGTTCTCCCTAAAGAGTTTGCTGAAGAGTGTGTGGAGATAATCAGGGAAATGGATCCCACTGCCAGTAAACAGCGTGTAATCACAACCTGTAATGGAGGTGGCGGGACTGACTGGAACATTGTGCAGAATTGGTCAGGTACTTATGGTGGCAATCCTGATAATTATTCAGATGAATTGAAAAATCAGCTGCTTAATGGGGAGTATGGGGCATGGCGTTCAATTGACTTGCATAGCGAAGGCGATTTTTATCAGGATGGTGTCTGGAGC
The DNA here is from genome assembly GCA_028683355.1 of Fermentimonas sp. Classification (GTDB taxonomy): domain Bacteria; phylum Bacteroidota; class Bacteroidia; order Bacteroidales; family Dysgonomonadaceae; genus Proteiniphilum. Next base: position 46,505 of record JAQUIZ010000002.1, on the reverse strand, counting down.
GAAGATAGAATGTATCTTTTAATGGAGAAGAAAGTACATTTAGGTGAAAAAGTCAGAGATAATGCTATTGGACAGTTTCAGTGGATATTTAATTCACATGACAACCCCGGCAGGAGACATCCTGATGAAGGATACCGTGTGATAGATAAAGTTGGACCAGTTAATTATAAAGGATTATTGACTACGTGGGGAGAACCAACGGACGTATATTACATGTATCGTTCCAACTATGCAACGCCAGATAATGATCCTATGGTATATATTGTTTCGCATACCTGGAGTGATAGATGGAATTCTCCCGGTGTGAAAGATGAAATTCGTATTTTTTCTAATTGTGATGAGGTAGAGCTTTTTAACGATGTGAAATCGATATCTTTGGGTCGTAAGAAAAGAGGACAAAAAGGTACACACTTTGTTTGGAAAAATGCTAATGTCAGATATAATGTGTTGTATGCTGTTGGTTATATGGATGGTAAAGCTGTTGCAGAGGATTGTATAATACTCGATAATCTTGCCAAATCTCCAGGTTTTGAGTCGCTCTATGATGAAGACGACAAGATACTTAAGGCTGAAGATGGGTACAACTATATTTACCGTGTAAACAGCGGTGGCGATAACTATAAGGATCAATTTGGACAGGTTTGGAGTGCTGATGTTGCAAGAAAAAGCGATATGTATTGGGGGTCAGTTTCATGGACCAATAAATTTGAGGATGTTAATCCTTACCAGGGAAGTCAAAGATTTACCAAGGATCCTATTAAGGGTACAAAAGACTGGGAATTGTTTGGACAATTTCGTTACGGGCGGCATGAACTTTCATATCATTTTCCACTACCGGATGAAAAGTATAGGGTAGAATTATATTTCATAGAACCTTGGTATGGTACGGGTGGAATTAAGGATGGTGAAGGATACAGAGTTTTTGATGTAGCCTTGAATGATTCAGTTTACATTAGTGACCTGGATATATGGGCTGAATCGGGGCATGATCGTGCATTTAAACAGGTGTTGGATGCAAATGTCAGAGGAGGGGAATTGAAAATATCTTTTCCTCAGGTGAAATCGGGGCAAGCACTTATTTCTGCAATTGCAATAGCATCACTTAATCCCAATATCAAGCCTGCAGATGCTTCTCCAACTGAAGGTTGGAGCTGGGGCAATATAGATAGGGTTGTTAAAACACCGGTAGAATCTCTTCCGGAAGGTGATGATGGCAGGCAAACTGTTGTTTATCCTGCAGAAGACGCTAAGACTGAGGGAGAAGTTGAAATAAATGAGGTAAGAGACAGATTGTCGTTAGACTTCATTAGCAGCACCTCCGGTTCTATAAGCTGGCAAGTGTCAACCGGTGTGGCAAATATTTACGCCTTTAGATTTTCCTACATGAACGTAGGTGATAGTCCAAAAGAGGTGCGATTCCAACTTATTGCTGAAGATGGCACATTAATTAAGGATGATCTCATCACATTTCCCTTGGCTCCTGAAAAGTGGCGAACATTGAGCACCAGTACCAATGGTTTTATTAATGCAGGACATTACAAAGTTGTTTTGTCATCAGATAATATGAAGGGATTAAACCTGAATTCTTTAACAGTACAATAAATTAATGTTATTAAAATGAGAATAGAACAAACTATCATATATATAACTTTTCTTTTTTTAATTGTTTCAATCCCCGGTTTTGGCCGGAATGACTGGGAGAATCAACACGTTCTCCAAATAAACAGAGAGCCGGCAAGAGCATCCTTTATACCATACTTTGAGGTTAAAAACGATCGAATGGTCTCTTTAGACGGCCAATGGAAGTTTAATTGGGTGCCCACTCCTCAGGAAAAACCCGAAGAATTCTTCCGCAATGATTTTGATGATTCGGAATGGATTAGTTTTCCTGTACCGGCTAACTGGGAAGTAAATGGTTTTGGAACACCTATTTACGTAAGTGCCGGATTCCCTTTCAAGATTGAACCTCCATATGTCACTAAAGTGCCTAAAGAGTCATATACAACCTTTACAGAGAGAAATCCCGTTGGTTCTTACAGGCGTACATTCTCACTTCCCGAGGCATGGGACAATAAACAAGTATTCCTTCATTTCGAAGGTGTCCAAAGTGCTTTTTATGTATGGATAAACGGAGAAATGGTTGGTTACAGTCAGGGTAGTATGGAACCTTCCGAATTCAGGATTACGCCTTGGTTAAAAAGTGGGGAGAACCTTATAGCTGTTGAGGTTTATAAATATTCCGACGGTAGTTATCTTGAAGATCAGGATATGTGGCGATTCGGCGGAATCCATCGTTCAGTTTATCTCTACGCAACAGAAGATATACGGATTCAGGATTTTGATGTCAGGACGCTGCTAGATGATAAATATGAAGATGCAATTCTTCAGATAAGTCCCGAAATTGAAGTTTATGGTGAGCAAACTGGTTTTGGATACACAATAGAAGCTCAACTTTTTGATGCAGCTGGTGGTGTTGTTTTTGATTCAAATTTGTCACAGGATGTAGTTCCTATTATTAATTCAGACCATAGAGCTGTAATCATGAATGATAGGTTTCCGCAAAGGGGAATTCGTAAGTTTGCATGGTTAAGTGCTGAAGTGAAAAATCCTGAAAAATGGAGTGCTGAAACTCCATATCTTTACACATTAGTACTTTCTCTCAATGACTCTACTGGTAAGGTTGTAGAAAAAGCTTCAACTCGTGTGGGATTCAGGAGCATCGAGATTGAAAAAGGCTGTTTCCTGGTGAACGGCAAGCCAGTTAGATTCAGGGGGGTCAATCGACATGAGCATGATCCGGTCACGGCAAAAGTAATGAGCGAAGAGGGTATGATACGTGATATATTACTGATGAAACAAGCAAATATTAACGCTGTTCGAACTGCTCATTACCCTGATGTGCCTCGCTGGTATGAATTATGTGACGAATATGGCCTCTATGTCATGGATGAGGCCAATATTGAGACACATGGTATGAGAGGAATGCTGGCCAGCGACAGGGAATGGACTCACGCATTTATGGATAGAGCTATCAGGATGGCTGTACGTGATAAAAATCACCCTTCGGTTGTAGTCTGGTCTATGGGTAATGAATCGGGCTATGGTTTTAATTTCGCTGCAATCTCAGCTTGGCTGAAAGATTATGATCCCACCCGTCCTATACATTATGAAGGAGCTCAGGGAGAAGTTAAAGACCCGGAAACAGTTGATATAATAAGTCGCTTCTATCCACGATTACAGCAAGATTATCTTAATCCCAATATACCTGAGGGAGAAAGTAGAGAAAGGGCTGAGAATGCACGTTGGGAACGACTACTAAGTATTGCAGAGCGAACAAATGATGATCGTCCCGTTCTTACAAGTGAATATGCTCATGCTATGGGCAATGCTATGGGCAACTTTGATGAATATTGGGATGAAATATATAGCAACCCGCGTATGTTGGGTGGATTCATATGGGAGTGGGCTGATCAGGGAATCTTTACTACTTCAGAGGATGGCAGACGTATTGTAAATTACGGCGGTGATTTTGGTGATAGGCCTAACCTCAATAATTTTTGTCTGGATGGAGTTATCTTCTCTGATCATACATTAACGCCAAAATATTGGGAGGTTAAAAAGGTTTATCAACCAATTCTGATTGAATTGGTAGGACAGGACTCTATTCGGGTAAAGGTGACAAACCGTAATCATCACATAGATTTAAGCGGATACGATATTGAGTGGAGTATTTCAGTAAATGGCGTAAAAAGAGAGACTCATTTAATGGAACCTTTAAAAGTGCTTCCGGGTGAGTCAGACATCATAACTCTTCAGCCTAATGAGGCAATCCCTTCAGTTGGAGATATTCAACTAAGGGTTGATTTTCTTCTTAAAGAGAAAACCGCATGGGCGGATAAAGGATTTGAAGTAGCCTGGGAGCAATTCACACTTAGGGACGGACTGTCTGATCTTAATAATGAGAAAGATGTTCAGAAAAGTGACAAAATGAATACATCGGTAGATGGTGAAGTGTTGCAAATCAGTAATGACAATTTCAGCATGCAATGGGATCTAAAAAATGGAACTCCATTATCACTGAAGTATGGTGGTAGAGAAATTCTTGCTTCCAATTCAGAATTGCCGAAACATTTTAATACTCAGGCTTATCGTGCACCCATGGATAATGATCGTGGATTTGGAAACTGGTTAGCAGCCGATTGGGAGAAAAACAATATGAATTCACCTGTAATTTCGACTGAAAAAACCGGATGGAGAGTAACAAACGATAACAGTATCGAGTTGACTGCAACAAAACGGAATAATTATTTAAACGGTTATATTATAACATATGCCATTTACAGCATTTCAGGTGACGGCTCTATTGAAGCAGAGTTCAGATTTGTTCCGCAAGGTGAGCTGCCTGAACTGCCTCGTCTTGGGATTGTGTTATCGCTTAACGGTGATCTTGAAAATTATACATGGTATGGACTTGGTCCACATGAAAATTATTCGGACAGGAAGGTATCGGCATCAGTAGGTTTGTGGAAATCAACAGTTACAGAACAATTTGTAAACTATCCTTTTCCCCAAGAGAATGGGAACAAAGAAGAAATACAACAGCTGTTTTTGACAGATAAAGTTGGGAATGGGGTGCGTATTGTAGCTATTGACAATCCATTCTCTGCATCAGCATTGCACTATACGGCAACCGACCTGGCAGACGCAAGTCATAGTCATAAACTAGTACCCCGTAATGAAACTATATTGTCAATTGACGCACTTCAGATGGGATTAGGCAACAGTAGCTGCGGTCCGGGAGTACTGAGTAAATATTCTATAGAACAAACAGAACATACTTTACGATTCAGGATTTCTGGGTACAAAAACAGGTAAGCAGCGTCTTTTTAAAAACAGTATTTAAATTCAGGACCATAATTATGCGTATCAAACATTTTTTAAACATTACTATTTTATTATTTCTGAGTACTCATTTTTTTGCAATAAATGCACAAAAGAATAACGCACCGCAGACTGTAATAAGTTATCTATCGGGAAAGGGTGCTTCTGATGCAGTTGAATGGGATTTCTTTGTTTCTGAAGGCATGAATGCCGGAGAGTGGTCCAAGATCAAAGTTCCCTCTTGCTGGGAAACTCAGGGATTCGGACAGTTTCAGTATGGTATGTCGTTTTACGGCAAAGCCTTCCCTGAAGGTGTTGCAAAAGAAGAAGGGATGTACAAATATGAGTTTGATGCACCATTAGAGTGGAGTGATAAAAATATTAGACTGGTTTTTGAAGCTTCAATGACAGATACAGAAGTTAAGATTAATGGTTTAAAAGCAGGTTCTAAACATCAGGGAGGCTTCTATCGATTTTCGTACGATGTGACTGATTTGCTGAAATATGGCAAAAAAAATCTATTGGAAGTGTCTGTGAAGAAAGAGTCAGAAAATGCTTCAGTGAATCTTGCTGAACGTAGGGCAGACTATTGGAATTTCGGTGGTATTATACGTCCGGTATTTCTCGAAATTAAGCCGGCCACACATATAAAAAGAGTAGCTGTTAATGCAGAAGCTGATGGCTCTTTTTTAGCCAAATGTTATCTTGGAAATGCTACATCTGGAAAATTAAGTGTTAGAACAGAAATATTTGCAGCAAATGGTCGGAAAGTTGCAGAGACAACCTCTCCGCTGAGAAATGGTAGTGACTGGACTAACATAAGTCTGAATCTGACCTCACCTTTATTATGGACAGCAGAAACACCCAATCTTTATTCTGCGCATTTTACACTGTTGGATGAACTTGGTAAAGAAATCCATAAGGTTAGTGAGAAATTTGGCTTCCGTACTATAGAAGTAAGAGAAAGTGATGGATTGTATATAAACGGAACTAAAGTAACAATCAAAGGTGTTAATCGTCACAGTTTTCGCCCTGAAACAGGACGAACTCTTGATCGCGAGAAAAATTATGAGGACGTACGGCTAATTAAAGAGATGAATATGAATGCCGTACGATTGTCGCATTATCCACCTGATCCTGAATTTCTGGAAGCATGTGATGAACTAGGTTTGTATGTGATGGACGAATTAGGGGGATGGCACGGTAAATATGATACACCCACCGGAAAAAAATTGATAGAATCTCTGGTTACACGCGATGTGAACCACCCTTCTGTTATTTGGTGGAGCAATGGTAATGAAAAAGGATGGAATACAGAACTTGATGGTGAGTTCCATCTGTGGGATCCGCAAAAACGTCCGGTGTTGCATCCTCAGGGTAATTTTGGCGGTTTTGAAACTATGCACTACCGATCTTATGGTGAGACACAGGAGTATATGAGATTGCCGGAAATATTTATGCCAACCGAAATTTTACATGGATTGTATGATGGTGGTCATGGTGCAGGATTGTTTGACTATTGGGAACTAATGCGTAAACACTCTCGTTTTGCCGGCGCATTCCTATGGGTTTTTGCAGATGAGGGTGTGAAAAGAGTTGACAAAGGTGGAATTATTGATAATCAGGGCAATTGGGCCGCTGACGGCATTGTAGGCCCCAATCACGAAAAAGAAGGCAGTTTTTACACTGTTAAGGAGGTGTGGTCGCCTATACAGATAATGAATAAAGATATTGATCGTAACTTTGATGGTAAACTGTTTGTTGAAAACAGATATGATTTCACCAATCTGAATGAATGTACATTTAGGTGGGAGCAGGTTGCTTTTCCTGCTTTCAACAATTCAGATGATGAGGTTAAAACAATAAGAAGCGGTGAACAGAAAGGAATTAATATTTCACCTCACTCAAAAGGAATAATGTTAATAGATATGCCTTCGTTCAATAATGAAGTAAACGGGCTATATATAACGGTAGTAGATAAGTTTGGTAAGGACTTATGGCGTTGGAGCTGGGAAATTAAAGAAGAAAAAGTTAGTGCTGAATCTGTAAACTCCGAAGGCAGTAAGGCAACCGTAAACAACGACGGAGAATCAATTGTATTGTCAGCTTCAGGCAGATCTTACACATTTAGTAAAAAGGATGGCTTGTTGAAAGAAGTCAACGTGAACGGACGAAAGATATCATTTGAAAATGGCCCAAGATTTTACGCAGTTAGAAGAGGGGACAGATCTTTAGACCAATTTTATAATCATGATGATCCTGATGCAAGAAGTAAGGAAAGGATATATATGGAATTTGAGGACGCTGGAATACTGGATACTATTTACGTAGAAAAAAATGGTAATACACCAGTTCTTCATGTTCAATATAAACTTGGTAACATGAATAAAGCTGAATGGAACCTGCTGTCTGACGGAACACTCGAATTGAATTACAGTTATAATTTTAACGGTGTTGTTGATATGATGGGTATACAGTTTGATTATCCTGAAAACAGTGTCAGAGCTAAAAGATGGCTTGGCGATGGACCATATCGTGTCTGGCAAAATAGAATGCATGGAGCAACTTATGGCATCTGGGAAAATGAGTATAACGACCCTATCCCAGGCGAAACGTTTACCTATCCTGAGTTTAAAGGATATTTTTCAAATACAAAATGGATGAGTATTGAGACGGTTGAGGGTACAATCTCTATTGCCAACAAAAATCCAGAAGTTTTTATAGGTATATATCAGCCACTTGACGGCAGGGATAAGCTGCTTTATACTTTTCCTGAAAGCGGTATAACTATACTTGATGTAATACCTCCTGTGCGTAATAAAGTTAATACAACAGATTTAGTAGGTCCTTCATCCCAACCTTTTTGGGCATGCGGAGAGAAAGAGGGAAGTATTGTTTTAAGATTCGAATAGAACAAATAAAGTTTTATAAAATAGAAGCGAGACAATATCTGAAAGTTACTGTTGAAAATATGTATATTAAAGTGAAAAAATTAAATATAATTGCTATAGTATCCCTTCTTTTAATTTTGGGAGGATGTAGTAGTACAGTTCAAAAAGTTTCGTTGGAGGAGCAGTTTATTAATCCCTCACCCGGCGAATCAGATCCCTGGACATTTTGGTATTGGATGTATGGTGCAGTGTCGAAAGAGGGAATAACAGCCGATTTGGAGGCTATGAAAAATATTGGTCTTGGAGGTGCATATTTAATGCCAATTAGAAGTGATGCAGAGAATAAAACGTTTGAATATTCTCCGACTTATGACCAACTTACCCCTGAATGGTGGGAACTGGTTCGTTTTTCAATGGAGGAGGCAGACAGGCTTGGTCTGAAAATGGGGATGCATATTTGTGACGGTTTTGCACTGGCAGGAGGTCCTTGGATTACTCCGGAAACATCAATGCAGAAAGTGGTATGGAACGATACGATAGTTGATGGAGGAAAATTAAACAATCTCCTTTTGTCTCAACCTAAAAGTTATGAGGGCTTTTACAAAGATATTGCACTTTTCGCAGTCCCTTTTAAGAATTATCTCACTACTGACGAAATTCTTCCGAAAGTAACTTCCAATACAGAAGATGTCACACCTGACTATCTTATTAATAAAGATGGTTCCGGAACATTCAGAAGCTCAGAGCCATGCTGGATACAGTATGAGTTTGACCAACCTTTCACAAGCAGATCAATTCATATAGTACCTGGTGGTAATAATTTTCAAGCTCAGCGCATGTCTGTCTTTGCAAGCGATGATGGCATAAATTTTCGTGTGATAAAACACCTTGTTCCTCCACGTCAGGGTTGGCAAAATGGCGATGAGAATTTCACATATTCTATCCCTGCAACTGAAGCAAGATATTTCAGGTTTTACTGGGATCCTGCTGGAACAGAACCTGGTGCCGAAGATCTGGATGCTGCGAAATGGAGACCTAATCTTAAGATTGATAATATTTTCCTTTCAGGAGAACCAAGAATAGATCAGTTTGAAGGAAAAAACGCTTCTGTATGGCGTGTAGGCAAAAAAAACTCAAGTGAAGAAATTCCTGTGGATGACTGTATAGCTGAAGGCGATATAATAACGATACCATCTTCTTCGTTGAACAATAACATGCTTAATACAGAACTACCTGAAGGAAAATGGAAAATTGTTAGAATGGGTCATACATCTACAGGTCATATGAATGCAACAGCCGGTGGTGGAAAAGGTCTGGAGTGTGATAAGTTTAGTCCTGAAGCTGTAAAAACTCAGCTTAATAATTGGTTTGGTGCTGCTTTTGAAAAAACCGACCCGGTACTTTCGCGCAGAGTTCTTAAGTATATGCACGTAGACAGCTGGGAGTGTGGCAGTCAAAACTGGTCAGCAAATTTTCTTTCTGAATTTAAGAAGCGCAGGGGCTACGATCTATCTCCTTATATGCTTGTTTATACCGGAACTCCGGTAGGTAGCGCAGAAATGACAGAAGCTATCCTGCATGATATTCGTCAGACAATTGCCGAACTTGTAGTAGATGTGTTTTATACTACACTATCTGATTTTGCGAATGATTATGATTGTGAACTTTCTGCCGAATGTGTATCTCCGACTATGGTTAGCGACGGGATGATGCATTATAGTAAAGTTGACAGGCCTATGGGAGAGTTCTGGCTGAAGAGTCCTACACATGATAAGTTTAACGATATGATGGATGCCATTTCGGGTGGACATATATATGGGAAAAACATTATTCAAGGCGAAGGATTCACTCAGCTCCGTACCATGTGGAACGAAAACCCGAGAATGATTAAACCCTTGTTAGACAGGAATTATGCGCTGGGACTAAATAAGATATTTCATCATGTATATGTACATAATCCCTATATTGATAAATTTCCGGGAGTTACATTAGATGGCATAGGACTTTATTTTCAGCGTGATCAGACATGGTGGGATCAGAGTAAAGCCTGGATTGAGTATATTAAACGAAGCCAAACTATGCTTCAATTTGGTAAACCTGTAGTTGATATTGCTGTATTTACCGGCGAAGAGACTCCACGTAGATCAATACTTCCTGAGAGGCTTGTTAGTTCGCTACCCGGAATCTTCGGTGAGGAGAAAGTTAATACAGAAAAAGTGCGCATTGCTAATGAAGAACAACCGCTGAGAGTTGAACCGATAGGAGTAACTCACTCGGCTGGCATTACTGATGCAGGAGAATGGATTGATGCACTTAAAGGTTATAAGTATGATTCGTTTAACAGGGATATATTGTTAAATCATTCACAAGTAAGGAATGGAAAGCTTGTTACAGCCGGAGGTATGGAATATTCTGTACTGATTTTGCCAAAGCCTTATCCATTATCACCTCATGGTGAGTATATGAGTATTGAGGTGGCAGAGAAAATAAAAGAGATTCAGGCTAAAGGAGTAACAGTTTTATTAGGTGATAGGCCCTTATATACACCCGGATTTAATGGTATTAATGATTTTAAATCTGGCAGGAGTAAAACTGAACAAAAACTAAAGGAAATAATCGATCATATATGGTCAGTTTCCGATGAGTACTTATTGCCTTACAACAAACATGATTTCAGCCAGTTTAACCTGGAAAAGGATCTCGATCTGAAAGGTGAAGAAGATGTTGCATGGACACACCGCTCAGGCGATGGTGTAGATATCTATTTTATTTCTAATCAGAAAGAGGAGAACCGTAATCTGGATATCTCTTTTAGAAGTACCGGCAAGCAGCCTGAGCTATGGGATCCGGTAACTGGTGAAATAATGAATGTAGAAAAATGGAAAGCTAAGGATAAAAGGACAATTATCAATTTAGATTTATACCCCTATCAATCTTTCTTTGTTGTTTTTAAAAATCCTGTATCCGAGAATTCAGATAAATCAACTTCTGAAAGTAATTCTTCAATAAGATTTGCAGAGAGTAGTGTTATCAATGAGCAGGCCAATTTAATTACAAAGGAGTGGAAAATTGACTTTGAACGAGATTCTACACTTCAAATCACTAGGGAAGAGTTGTTCGATTGGAGCAAAGAGGCTAATAAAAAAATACGTTACTATTCGGGAACCGCTTTGTACAGTACAAGTTTTCAAGTTGATATTAAATCTGATAATAAAAATATATATTTAGATTTAGGTATCTTACCTGATTTGGCGGATGTTTATGTGAATGATATATATTGCGGTACAGCTTGGACTTCTCCTGATAGAGTAAATATAACAAAAGCATTGAAAATAGGAGATAATAAGCTTGACATAAGAGTAGTTAACGGATGGGCAAATAGGATAAAAGGAGTTCACGAAGGCGAGATTAAAGATGATGATATATGGACGAATGCTACCTATTGGATATCAAATCAGCCTTTACAGTCATCCGGTTTACTCGGACCTTTAACACTTATTACATCATATAAATAAATAAAAAATGAACAGAACTTTATTTTTTGTATTGTTTTGCTTTTTAATTTCCGCACAGTTATTGAACTGTGCGGAAATTAGTTTTCCCGCTTTTATCTCGAATGGCATGGTGCTTCAGCAACGCTCCAGTGCTCCGTTATGGGGAAAATCAACTAAAAATAGTGAAATAAAAGTAGTCACCTCTTGGGACAGTAAAAAGTATCTGACACTTTCTGACGAAAAAGGCAATTGGAAGTTAAGCGTAACAACCCCTAAGGCTGGCGGTCCCTATTCTATTACTTTTGAGATAGATGGTAGCATGACTACACTCAATGATATTCTAATAGGAGAGGTGTGGCTCTGTTCTGGTCAGTCTAATATGGAAATGCCTATGAAAGGCTTCAAGAATCAGCCTGTTGAGGATTCAAATATGGAGATTTTAAAATCTGCTAATCCCAATCTTAGACTGTTTACAGTTAAAAGAAATTCCACAATTGAATCACAAGAAGATGTAAGCGGTGAATGGCAAGCTGCAAAACCTGTGTCAGTTAAGGAATTCAGTGCTACAGGTTACTATTTCGGAAAATTGTTGCAGGAGATGCTGAATGTTCCGGTAGGTCTTATAAATTCAAGTTGGGGTGGCTCATGGATTGAATCATGGATGAACAGTGAGATGCTGACTTCTTTTCCTGAGGTTGAAATACCTAAAGATGAAAGTGATATTAGAGAGAAAAACAGAACGCCAACAACTCTATATAATGCAATGATAGCCCCTTTAGCTGAATATGGCATAAGAGGTGTAATCTGGTATCAGGGAGAGTCTAATTATGATCGCCACGAAACTTATACAAAACTGTTTAAAACAATGGTAGATGGATGGCGGACAAAATGGAACCAAGGTATTTTTCCGTTTTATTATTGTCAGATAGCACCTTATGAGTATGGACTGATTACCCCTGAAGGTGAAGAAACCATAAACTCTGCTTATTTGCGTGAAGCTCAACTAAAAGCTGAAAAGGAGATTGAGAATTCTGGTATGGCAGTACTTATGGATGCAGGTATGGAGAATGGGATTCATCCCGTGAAAAAAAGAGTAGCCGGAGAACGTCTTGCGTTGCATGCGTTGGCTAAAACATATAATTTTGAAGGGATTACTGCGGATTCGCCTGTTTACAAGGAAATGTCAGTTCAAGGCGATACTTGTATTCTAAGTTTCGATAGAGCCGAAATGTGGCTCACGGCACGTGAAGGTGAACTAAATAATTTCACCGTTGCAGGTGAAGACAGGGTGTTTTATCCGGCTGAGGCATGGATAAGCAGGAGTAAAGTTCATGTTAAATCTGAAGCAGTTAAATTTCCGGTAGCCGTACGCTATGCTTTTGAAAACTATGTAGATGGAGATCTTTATGGAACAGAGGGTCTTCCTGTCTCTTCATTCAGAACTGATAATTGGTAAAATGAATAGGAAACTGTTATATATTGGTTTTATTTTATTTGTTGCTTTGTTTAGTCTTTCATCTTCATCGGTGAAAAGCAATAATGATTATCGTTACGATAATTTAGGTGTCAACATGTATAATCCCATGTGGGATAGCCAAAGTACGGGATCTGATGAGTCGATGCCATGCGGCGGTGGAGATATTGGATTGAACGTTTGGACTGAGAATGATGAAATACTTTTTTATATTTCTCGCAGCGGTTCGTTTGATGAAAATAATATGTTGCTTAAATCTGGTCGTGTCAGACTGAGATTAACGCCAAACCCTTTTACTGAGGATAATTTCAGACAAGAACTTAAACTAAAGGAGGGAAATATCGAGATTTCTGGTGGAGATACCAAAATACATATTTGGGTTGATGTTTTTAATCCGATAATTCATCTGGAGATAGAGAGTCCCAGAAAGATTGAAACTGAGGTGTTTTATGAAAACTGGCGTTATAAAGAGAGGTTAGTGAGGAAGGGCGAAGGAAATCAGAACTCTTATAAATGGGCTTTACCAAAAGGTTTATTTACCGATAAAGATGTTGTAGAGATTGAAAATGATGCAGTCCTATTTTACCACAAAAACAACTTGAACACCGTTTTTGATGTTACAGTTGAACAGCAGGGTATGGATATTGTGAAGGATCAGCTTTACAACCCTCTTAAGGACCTTATTTCAGGAGGTATAGTGTGGGGAAATAACCTCAAGTACAGCCATACAGGTACAGACACTTATGCAGATACAGATTACAAATATTGGTCGTTAAAAAGTAAAAAGCCTGCATATAAACATCGTATTTATATTGCCCTTAATACTGAACAGTCGGAGAGAACGGATAAGTGGAAATACAATCTAAAAGAATTATCAAAGGGAGCTTACCGCTCGTCAGCAAAACTGGAAACACAAAAATGGTGGAATAGTTTCTGGAAAAGAAGTCATATCATTATTGACAACAATAAAGTAGGATCGGAATCGTGGGAGATTGGAAGAAATTATCAACTTTTCCGTTATATGCTTGGATGTAATGCTTATGGTAGTTATCCCACTAAATTTAATGGTGGTCTGTTTACATTTGATCCCTCCGGAGTGGATTCAACTCAAGCTTTTACTCCTGACTACAGAAAATGGGGCGGTGGAACGTTCACTGCACAGAACCAGCGTCTGGTGTATTTTCCTATGCTTAAAAATGGCGACTTTGATATGATGTACTCTCAGTTCAATTATTATCTTCAACTACTTAAGAATGCAGAACTAAGATCTAAGGTATATTGGGGTCATCAAGGTGCTTGTTTTACTGAACAAATGGAGAACTTCGGACTTCCAAACCCAAGTGAATATGGTTGGAAAAGACCGGATTATTTTGATAAAGGAATAGAATATAACGCCTGGTTAGAGTATCAGTGGGATACGGTTTTGGAATTTTGTCTGATGATTCTGGAAGTTCACGATTACAATAAAGAAAATATTGAAAAATATATTCCACTTATCGAAAGTAGTCTTACTTTCTTTGATGAACACTACACTTATTTGGCAAAAATGAGGGGTGCTAAGTCTCTTGATGAAAATGGGCATTTGGTGATTTATCCCGGTACCGCTTGCGAAACTTATAAAATGGCATATAATGCTACTTCTACCATTTCAGCTTTAAGGGTAGTACTGGAAAAACTGATATCTTATAAAGATCACAATGAAGATAAGAAAAAATGGGAAGAAATGCTGTCACGCATTCCTCCTCTTACAATTAGGGAATTAGATAGCAAGGAGATGATAGCACCGGCTAAACTGTGGGAGAGAGTAAATAATGTGGAAGCTCCACAGCTTTATCCTATTTTTCCATGGCGGTTATATGGAGTAGGGCGAAAAGATATTGATATAGCTTTAAACACATACAAATATGATCCGGATATGCTTAAATTCAGAAGTCATATAGGATGGAAGCAAGATAATATTTTCGCTGCATGTCTCGGTTTAACAGAGGAGGCAAAGCGTCTGACACTGTTGAAGATGGGCAATGGGTCACATCGTTTTCCAACATTCTGGGGACCAGGATTCGACTGGACACCTGATCATAATTGGGGTGGTAGCGGTATGATCGGACTTCAGGAAATGCTTTTACAAGAAACGGAAGATAAAATATATCTATTTCCTGCCTGGCCATCAGAATGGGATGTACATTTTAAATTACATCTTTCTGGAAACACAACTGTGGAAGCTGAACTGGTGAACGGTAAGCTTGAAAGTCTGAATGTTTCCCCATCTCATAGAGAAAAAGAAATTGTAAATATGATTAATAAATAAATGATGAAAAGAAGATTAACGATATTTTATATACTTGCGTTTTTAATATCAGTTCAAATAAAAGTTCAGGCAAATAATCCTGAAGTGTCCGTTGCAGGTTTTTTTGAACTTAATGAAAGTGGAAGGACTCAATACAATTTTAATCCTGGATGGCGTTTTTACAAAGGAAATATTGAAAACGGTGAAACTGTAGGTTTAAATGATTCGGATTGGGAGATTGTTTCTATTCCTCATACTGCTGAACTTGTACCTGCAGAAGCAAGTGGCGGACGAAATTATCAAGGTCCGATATGGTACAGAAAACACTTTATTATAGATAGTTCCCTGTCAGACAGAGATATTTCACTCTATTTTGAAGCTGTTATGGGTAAATCAGCGGTTTATATTAACGGTAAAAAGGTAAAAGAACATTTAGGTGGATATCTGCCTTTTAGTGTATCACTTACCGATGAAGGTGTTAACGCTGGTGATACTTGTCTAGTAGCTGTTTATGCGGATAATAGTGATGATAAGAGTTTCCCTCCGGGGAAACCTCAGTATACTCTGGATTTTGCATATCATGGAGGAATTTACAGAGATGTCTGGATGATAGCCAAATCCAAAGTTGCTATAACTGATCCTATTGAAGCTAATAAAACAGCAGGAGGTGGTCTGTTTGTACATTTCGATAATATAAGCGATTCTCGTGCAGATATTTTTATAGATACCGATATTAAAAATTCTGATAATAGCAGTAAGAGGATTACTCTGCTTACAGAGCTTTGCGATTCATCAGGAAAAGTTATCAAAAGTGTGAGGAGTAATGTTAGACTTGCTTCAGGAGAAAGTAAGGCTGTCAAACAAAAAATTACTATTAGCAATCCTAATCTTTGGTCACCTCGCAATCCTTATCTCTACAGAATAAACTCAAGAGTGATGGATGGAAGCAAACCTCTTGATGGAGGTACAACACGTATCGGGATACGTTTAGCTGAATTTAGAGGAAAAGATGGTTTTTATTTAAACGGTAAGCCCTATGGCCAACTTGTTGGTGCCAACAGACATCAGGATTTTGCCTATGTAGGCAATGCAGTCCCAAACTCACAACATTGGCGTGATGCCAAAAAACTTCGTGATGCAGGATGTGAAATTATCCGTGCAGCTCACTACCCTCAGGATCCTTCATTTATGGATGCTTGTGATGAGCTGGGCATGTTTGTAATTGTTGCTACGCCAGGTTGGCAATACTGGAACAAAGATCCAAAATTTGGACTTTTAGCGCAGGAAAATAACAGGCAAATGATACGCCGTGATAGAAATCACCCATCAGTAATTGCTTGGGAACCAATCCTTAATGAGACTCGTTTTCCATTGGACTTTTCACTTGAGGCTCTAAGAATTACAAAAGAGGAATTTCCATATCCCGGTGCACCTGTTGCAGCAGGAGATCTTCATTCAGAGGGAATAGCTGATAACTATGGTTTGGTGTACGGCTGGCCTACTGATGAAGGTAAGGCTGAACAGAGTATTTTTACCCGAGAGTTTGGTGAGAATGTAGATGACTGGTATGCCCATAACAACAATAACCGCGCTTCCAGAAGCTGGGGTGAGAATCCACAGTTGGTTCAAGCTCTCTCACTTGCCGAATCTTACGGAGATATGTTTAATACATCTGGCCAGTTCGTTGGTGGTGCTCACTGGCATCCTTTCGATCATCAGCGAGGATATCACCCAGATCCATACTGGGGAGGAATGTTCGATGCATTCCGTCAACCAAAATATGCATTTCAGATGTTTAAGAGTCAGGTTAATCCCAATATTACACATCCAGTTTCTGAAACAGGCCCTATGGTGTTTATCGCACATGAAATATCACCATTTTCAGGTAAAGATGTAGTGGTTTTCAGTAATTGTGACTCAGTTCGTCTCATTACTTATGAAACTGATACTCTTATTCAAAAGGTTGAAAATATTGAAAAAGGAATTCCTTATGCCCCTGTAGTTTTTAAAGATGTATATGATTTCTGGGAAATGCGTGATTACACATATATACAGAAAAACTGGGAAATTGTTAGTTTTGTAGCCGAAGGTATTATAAATGGGGAAGTTGTGGCTAGTACCAAAAAAATGCCATCCAGAAGATCCACGAAGTTGAGCTTGTACGTTGATAATCACGGTACATCACTAGTGGCAGACGGTTCGGATTTTGTAACCGTGGTTGCTGAGGTAACTGATGATAATGGTAATGTAAGACGTCTGGCTAAAGAGAATATCCTGTTTTCAGTTGAAGGTGAGGGCGTTATTATAGGCGATGCTCAAATAGGAGCTAACCCCCGAGCCGTTGAGTTTGGGTCTGCACCTGTATTAATAAGATCTACTAAGACTCCAGGAAAAATAAAGGTTACAGCACGTGTAATGTTCGAAGGAACACATGCCCCGTCACCAGCTGAAATAGAGATTGAGAGTGTTGTATCAACTTTCGAATTAAGCTATATGGAAGAAGGTGAAAGTTCGGGCAGCACAAACCGCCGTATTGATGGGGTTACAACACAACAAATGAGTGAAGAGGAGATAAAAAGAGCACTGGATGAGGTTGAACGTCAGCAAACCGACTTTGGTGTGAAACATCAAAACAGATAAATTTCGGACAAATCGATTTTTGACACCCGACAGAAGGGTTTATCTGACTACAGATAATCTTATGCGAATCTTGAAATGATGGAAAAGCACCAGATTATTTTATCCATCGATTTGGCTGATGGTGAAACACAGGTATCAGAGATGAAAGAAATAATCAGAGAGTATCCCGATTTAAAGATTGCTATTGGTCATTTCGGTATGGTTACACGACCCGGGTGGGAAGAGCAGATAAAACTTGCCCGCAACAGTAATGTTATGATAGAGTCGGGTGGTATTACCTGGTTGTTCAATGATGAGTTTTATCCGTTCAATGGTGCAGTTAAAGCCATAAAAGATGCCGCAACAATAGCAGGTATCGAAAAACTTATGTGGGGATCTGATTATCCGAGAACCATAACGGCTATTACATATAAAATGTCGTACGATTTTGTTCTTAAATCTGATCAACTGTCTGAAGAAGAAAAAGAAATGTTTTTAAGTACCAATGCCGAATCGTTTTATGGATTTAATAATTTAGTCAGACTGCCTTACATAAAGAATATGTCAGAATAGAAAAAAAACATTACAATATTTTAGTTCAGTTAATATATACAAGATAGGAAATTTAAACAGAGAATTATAATATGCAACACAATCTTTCGACTTCGATGAGAGGAATTATTGTTCCTTTGGTAACACCTCTTTCCGAAAGTAATACACTAGATATTACCGGATTACATAATATTATTGAACATGTAATTGCAGGTGGGGTTTCGGGAATCTTTCTGCTGGGAACAACAGGTGAAGCTCAAAACTTAAGTTATAAATTAAGAAAAGAACTTATTAAGGCTGCCTGCGATAAAGTTAGTTCAAGAGTGCCTGTTTTAGTAGGAATCACAGATACATCTGTCGATGAGAGTGCAGGAATAGCATCTTTTGCAGCCGGTTGCGGGGCAAGTGCGGTTGTGGCTGCTCCTCCATATTATTATGTTCCGGGACAGGCAGAGCTTTTGCAATATTATAAATCTTTGGCAGCAAATATTGATCTCCCATTGTATCTGTATAATATGCCTTCTAATGTGAAGATTAATATTGAATACGATACTGTACTTGAGTTAGCGAAAAATCCAAAAATTATTGGATTAAAAGATAGTTCTGCAAATGGCGTTTATTTTCAAAAATTACTTTTCTTATTTAAAAACGAGCCTTTTACATTATTCGTAGGACCGGAAGAGATGACTGCAGAAACAGTTGTAATGGGTGGTCACGGTGGTGTTAACGGTGGTGCTAATCTATTTCCTGAACTATACGTAAATCTTTACAAAGCTGCAGTAGTACGTGACTTTGAAACAATAGAAAGATTACAACCGGTTGTGATGCTGATAAGCAATTCTATTTATACCGTTGGAAGATACAGTTCAAGCTATCTGAAAGGATTGAAAACTGCAATGAGCCTTAAAGGATTATGTAGTGATACCATGTCGGAGCCTTTCAATAAATTTGAAAAAAGAGAAAGAGATATACTGGTAGAGAGGTTAAATCAGGCAGAGATCTATTTACAACAGGCACTCAAAAAATAGATCCGAAAACAATATTTAAAAATATCAAATGAATCCTATGGAAATACATCTGTTAGATATTGTTATTTTCATCTTGTTTACAGTAGGTACAGTTCTTTTTGGCATCTCTTTCGTAAAGAAAAACAGGGATGTTTCTGATTATACCAAAGGTGGCGGTAATATTCCCGGGTTTGTGGTAGGTATGTCTATTTTTGCCACTTATCTCAGCAGTATTAGTTTTTTGGCACTTCCGGGAAGTGCATACATTGGCAATTGGAATTCATTTGTTTTCAGTCTCTCAATACCTGTGGCTAGTATTATTGCTGCAAAATACTTTGTTCCGTTTTACAGGAGTATAAGCAGTATCTCTGCATATAGTTTTCTCGAAGAGAAGTTTGGTTATTGGGCTAGAGCATACGCTGCCACATGCTATCTGCTTACACAGATTGCACGTATCGGTTCTGTTCTGTTTCTGCTTGCTCTGGCATTACATTTCATGTTAGGTTGGAGTATTGCCAGCATTATTATTATTACAGGTGTGGCAGTTGTTATTTATTCTGTATTAGGTGGGATTAAAGCGGTTGTATGGACTGATGCTATTCAGGGAATTATTTTGATATTTGGAGCATTAGCTAGTGCGGTAATTTTAATTATGTCGTTACCTGGAGGGATGTCGCAATTTATAGAAGTTGGTAGTGATTTTAATAAATTCTCTTTCGGTTCTTTAAGCGGCCGGCTTGATATACCCACTTTTTGGGTGACGCTTGTATATGGTATATTTATCAACCTGCAGAATTATGGTATTGATCAAAATTATGTTCAACGCTATAAAAGTACAAAAGATGATAAAACTGCCAGATCTTCAGCACTGTTTGGAGGACTTATTTATGTACCTGTTAGCTTCTTATTTTTCATTATAGGTACTGCTTTATTTGTCTATTTCAAAGTGCAACCGGATCTGCTACCTGCAGGAGTAGAAGGCGATCAGGTATTTCCTTTTTTTATTGTTAACTACCTGCCTATTGGGGTAACCGGCTTACTGATTGCTTCAATATTCTCGGGAGGAATGAGCACGATTTCCACCAGTGTCAACAGTTCTGCTACAATAATACTTACCGACTTTTTTGAACATGGCAAGAGAGAGCTGTCTGAGAAAAAGAGAATGTTTGTACTTTACAGTACTTCGTTTTTAATAGGTATCTTGGGCATTGTGGTTGGATTGGCTATGATGTCGGTAAAAAGCGCTCTGGATGCTTGGTGGAGCCTGGCATCTGTATTTAGTGGCGGTATGCTTGGATTGTTTTTACTCGGATATCTTTCTAAAAAAACAAAGGGTATTCATGCACTTGCAGGTGTTATTTGCGGCATTTTGGTAATATTCTGGATGACTCTCAGTGGGCAGACAACCTATCACAATTATCTTGCAATTGTTTTCGGAACAGTTATTATATTTCTTGTAGGTTTCCTTACAAGCTTTATCTTTAATAAATTGAGGTCTTTAAAAAAATAGCCCATTCATAGCCCATACATTCACAGTAGATAACATATAAATACCTTATACATAGCTTATATAAACTTAAGCTATGTATAAGGTATTTATATGTTATGTAAGAACGAAATAAGGATATCTACCCTCGATGTCCAGTTTAAATGTTAAATTATATATTAAGATTTATCCAGCTTGTGATGTAACAACACGTAGTTTTGTCAATCCTCTATGGATTAGATTTCTTAAGGATTGATAGTTTATGTTCATGATGTCGCAGATATCATCATACTTCTTTTCTTCGATGTAGTATAGAGTAATTGCTTCACGTTGTCTTGCTGAAAGCTCATTTAATAACGATTTTACTTTCCTGTTGCAAAGATTTTCTTTTTCTTTCTTAATATAATTTGTTTCTACATCTTTATCATAAATAGGATTGTATTCTTCAATCTGTACTTCTGAAAGATAATTCTTTTTTCTCATTTCGTCATATAGTTTGTTTTTTAAGCAAACGAAAAGATATGATCTGAAATTCAAAACATTTTTCAGTTCTTTTCTTTTATTATACATTTTGATAAAAACATCGTGAATGCAGTCTTTCAAAACTTCCTTATCATTAGTTATTTTAGAACCATAATTATAAAGCATGTTCACATAATGATTATATAGGATAGAGAATGCTTCTTGATTTCCCTTTTGGAATTCACGAAAAAGGTCAGATAATTTTTCTTCAGTTAAACTATTTATTGGTGTTAGCATAAGAGTGATATTTGATACTTTTTGTTTAGCACAAATATATTTGATGTATCACCCTGCTATTAGAAATATTTGGTAATTAAGTTGTAAAATTTGGTAAACATGTTATGAAACATGTAAATAGCTTTACTTGTCGGCAAGTCTTTTAAACCAGTAAATATCGCCTATCTCAGGTTTATCTATTGTGAATTCATGACTTATAACCTGTCGTAAGTTGATTACGTTTATATTTCCTGTAGATTTATCCACTTTATTTATTTGATAAATTCCTGATGGAATTGAAATAGTAGAAGTTTTGTTTTGTTTAAAATAAATAATTTTACCAACAGATTTGTTATCCAAAACATAATAGTTTTCGGAAGATTTGTTATCAGAATGCCCAATTTCCATTTTTAAAGCGTCACTTAAAAATATGGGGTCAGACACTTTTGCAATTGATGGAATAGAACCTCCAGCCATAAATACAGCCCATGCTAATTCGGGGTATTTGGGAGAATAATAAGTTACAGCCTTTTCAGGATATTTTAGCCGGTATTCACTTACCGCCTTATAGACGTCATCGAAAGAAACTTTCCCGGTGCTCATTTTTCGTGCAAATTGTCGTGGTGCCATATTCTTACCACCTTCAGGTGCATAAAGTTCACCTCCATCTTTATAATGCCAATAACGAATGTCAATTATATCAACTACATCAGATCTAATTGGATCATTAAGAATAGCATCCTGTACATCTTTAGTAGCACTCAACGCTATCAGTGCGTCTTTTCCGGTTTCTCTTTCCCATTCATCAATAACATCAAGCCAAAATTCAACGAAGTGTAGCGGCCCTGTATATTCTGCACTTGTGAGATGTACTACATTATCTTCTTCAGATAAGGCGTTTAGTCCCTGTTTTATATAGTCTTTATGAAGTTGTCTTCTATTTTCATTATCAATATCATAGAAATATTCGGCCATAAATATACGTTTGTCACCTGCAAAGGGAACAGGTTCCGGGAAACCGGTATCATTAACGTTATTGATTGTTCTCCAGGGGAAATCTACCCAATGTGCTCCTGCTTCAATAATATTATGTTGAAAATAATGTTGGTGAAACAATACGATACCTTCATCTGATCCTTTATGAGCAAATTCTTTTAATCGCGACCAGTACCAAGCGTTCGGTTTAGTTAAGTCATACTTCGACATTCCATCCCATGCAATGTCCTCACCGCTTCTTGCGAAAGGCTGCTCGTAGAAAGGTCCCCATGCATTGCCATTTTTTCTTTTCACTCGTTGATGATCATCTCTTCGTCGGTCATACCAAAGACCGTAATTATGATCGAGTACTGAAATATCATTCATCTTCATATATGTAACCACAGAATCTATTCTGTCAGTTAATCCGGTGCCTTCACGACCGGGTACGAATCGTGTGATATGAGGATTTGCCTTTGCTATCTGGGAAGTTCTTAGTTTTCCGCTCCACCACTGAACACCGGTTAGCTTGCCGGTTAATAATTGTTCGTTAAAGCTGATTTTTCCGTTCGTTATTCCTATTTCATTATTTTTCTTATTCTGTTTAGGATTTTCTTCTCTTTTTACTTTATGAATGGACAACAGATTCTTGTCGCGTGCAACTACCTTACCTGGTTTTTCTTCTATCCATCTTTTTAGGGTCATTTTAGGTATTCTTGCTTGTGCAGTGAATTCCATTGCCTGCTCTACAGTTGGGCTTGTTGATGCACTTGTGCTCACCGGTAAAATATGAGCTCTTTCAGAAAATTCACTATTCAAACGGTTGGACAACTGAGCATAAAAAAAGCTACGTGGCTGAATATGATTGTTGGAATTGTTCCATTCTCCGTTGCCTGAGAACTGCCCCCAACACCCGTACGCCCTGTTTATGTTATCTTCTGTTGGAGAATAGCATTCAATCTCAGAGGCTGTACATTGCCAGAACAGACTGTTGGATGTACCCCAGCCTGCACCATTATTATCTTGTCCTAAATTCTTAAAAACCAGGTCTTCACCTTCAATATTAACTATGTCAAATAGAAGGCCATTTGCCCAACTATCAATTGCACCGCTGTAACTGTATGAGTCTTTCGATTCGCATTGTACAAAAGCGTTTGGTCCTGCGGCTAAATAACCAGCAGCGAAATCGTGAATACCTTCTTCAGAGTAACATCTTTGAAAAAGGGTTAATTGTCCCATAGTCAGGAAAGTGCTTCTTCGCATCCCTCCAATCTCAGAGATGGGAGCAACTGATATACAATCCTCTACAGTTATTCTTGATCCTGTTGGTTGAATTATTACTGCGCTGCCTGCCAGATGTTTGAAGTTTATTTGGCTTACCCAACAATCCTCTGCATTTGAGATTGATATCCCTGTCCAGCAATGATCTTCATCTTTTAGGTTGTTTTTGTTGTAATCTGATTCGATTGAGAGTTCTTCAACTCCTACATTTTCAATTCTTCCCGTCCATGAATAAACTAAGATCTTAAAATCAGCCTCTTTTTTGTTTAGAGCCATTGTCAGGGGAGCGTCTATTTCTACTGAGTTGTTTTTTATACCTGTAATAGTCCTGTCCCAATTAATATCTATTTCACCCGGTTTCCATCCAAGGTAGGTGATGTCTCCACCAAAATGATCACATCCGATAGATTTTATCCATTCCGCCTGAGAGGGGCGAAACACCATAATACGGTCATTCTTTTTCAGTTTGGATATGCCGTCAACCTGTAGCAATCTTGAATTTACAGGCACATAATCAGAGATAATATCGATTGTGTCAGTTACTTTGAAATCGTTTACTCCTTCCACATGAATCAGTGCATCTCTATTTACACCTGCTTTTTTCAATATTGTGCTATTCTTACCACTTCCTCTTAATACGACACCCGACTCTGTGATAAATAAAGATTCTTTGAGTGTATAAACTCCCTCATCTAACAATATGGCACCTCTGAATCCTGATTTGTTCAACGGAAGTTTTTCTACATAGTTGATAGCTCGCTGTATAACACTTGAGGCATCATCATTTTGATGTGGCACGAATATGGTGTTAGGTATAAAAGGTATATCCTCGTTGGAATTTTTATAACCACAGTATGAAAAGTCAAGCACCCTGTTTCCAAGACTATCCTGTAAGTAAATTATTTCATTATCTTTTACACTTATTGATGCTTGTTGCGGAAAAATTGATGCCGAAACAATTAGTAGCGCTATAAGGGTTAACAGTTTTTGGTTCATTGGATTATATTATGATGTCACGTTTGTTACTTTCTTTATAGACGAATGAAGCTCTATTTTGTAATCAAACCGGTACATCACGAAAATCGTTTATGTATTCGCGAGGTGATAACTTGTATTTTTTCTTAAAGCATTTACCAAAGTACCCTGAATCATTAAAACCAACCGCAAATGCAATCTCAGAAACAGACATATCTGTTGTTTTTATCAATTCGACGGATTTACTTAACCTTATCTCTTTTACAAAATCAACAGGTGCTAAACCGGTAATACTCTTCATTTTTTTAAAAAAGGCAGATCGGCTGATATTTAACGTGGTTGATATTGTGTCGATATTAAAATTTGTATTATCGATATTATCTTCAATAATTTTACTCACGTTTTCTATGAACTCCACATCCTGATTGACAAGGAATTCGCTAAAGTCATTGTTTTTTTGGAGTGATGTACGATCTCTATTCCACAATTTTTCTCGGAATAATTTCTGATCATTTAACAATTGGTCAATGCGTGCAATCAAATGTTTTTTGCTGAAAGGCTTTGTGATGTAAGCATTTGCACCATATCGAATCGATTGCAGTCTAAATTCGTCATCATCTTTAGCAGTAAGTAAAATTATCGGTATATGACTTATCTGGAAATCAGATCTAATTTGCTCAAGTAACTCAAGTCCGCTCATATGAGGCATCATCTGATCAGTTATTACAATATCAGGTTGGAAAAGGTGTACCTTTTTCAAACCTTCTATACCATCATAAGCTGTATCAATATTAAATCTGTCTTCCAGTTGCATCTTGAGCATATTGCATAAAGATTTATTATCTTCTATTAGTAAGATATTGGGTAGGTTAGATCTTTCGTCACTTTTTTCTGTTTCATTTGTTTGATTAAGCTCGTCGCTATCTTCAACAACAGGTATATTTTCAGTAATATCGCTTAAGTAAAAATCAACCTCCGACTCATTAAAATGATCTTTGCCTAATGGAAGTTCTATGGTAAATACAGATCCTTTATTTTCAATACTATCCACTTTCACATGTCCATGATGTAAAGTGATTAATTCTTTAGAAAGTGCCAGGCCAATACCTGTTCCCGGGTAGTGTGAGTTTTGAGAAAAACGTTCAAATATTTCTTCTAACTTATTCTGAGAAATTCCTATCCCGCTATCTTCAACTCTTACAAAACAACTGTTATTCTCATTGTTAATACCTCCTGTAATCAGTACACTTCCCCCTACAGGCGTAAACTTGAAAGCATTCGATACAATATTACGAATTACTGTTTCAAGTTTATCTTTATCGGCCCATACAATTATCTCATCATCAAGTAAATGGTAATTGTAACTTATAGATTTTTCTGAAGAAAGAATCGAAAATTCATTATAGAAAGATTTTATTACAGCAGTTAAATTTACCGCTGAAATTTTTAACCTCATCTTTTTGTTTTCAATTTTACGAAAATCCAGGATCTGATTAACCAAATCAAGCATATGATTTGTATTATTCTCCATTAGATTCATGTATTGCATCCCTTTTTCTGATAATTTCTCATTCTCTTTAAGTTCTTGGATAGGTCCTTTTATCAAAGTAAGGGGTGTGCGTAATTCGTGGGATATATTTGTGAAGAAGTTTATTTTGAGTGCAGATAGGGTGTGTTCAATATAAACATCGTTCTTCATTTTGATCATAAGGAATATGAACTTTAAAACCATAAATGATAGCCCTAATATCAGTAGCGTATAAACTACGTATGCCCAAGTTGACTTCCACCATGGAGGAAGGATTTTTATCTCTAGTGTTCTCTCCGAAGACAATGCTGGATTAGTGTCATCAATAGTATTTACCTTGAACAAATATTTACCGGGAGGAACATTTGTATAAGATGCTATTCTATTTTTATCCGATGTATGCCACTCCTTCTCGTATCCTTCAAGGATATATTCATATCTTATATGACTTTGTGCATAATAATTTAATGCTGCGAATTCAATAGAAAACATTGATTGGTGATGTTTAAGAGTCACGTTTTCTAAATATTTCACAGAAATACTATCTGTGCTCCATTCATCATACTTTTTGTTTGAAACGACCATATCAACGATATAGGTAGGATAATTGATATGATTGTCAATTATGTTTTCAGGATTAAATCTCACAATACCTTCTCTGCTTCCAAATCCTATTGTGCCATCGTCAAATTTAATAGAGCTTGATTCTTCGAATGAGTAATTGGGTAAACCATCGTACTTATCGAAATTTCTAAAAGATTTTGTTTCTAAATTAAAACGTGATATACCCTTTTCGGTCGAGAGCCATAAATTATTATGGTTATCTTCGATAATTGATAGAATAACATCGTTGTTTATAGCACTCCCTGAACCAAATGTTTCAAGTACAGGCGTCTTTTTAACTTCATCATATCCTACTAATCTACTTAGTCCTATACCAAAAATGCTAATCCAAATAGTTTCGTTTTTATCCTTGTACAGAGAGTAAACATCATTGTTGATAAAGTCTAAATCGTTTTGATAGGTTTCAAAAGCGATATCTTTTGGTGATTGATAATCTCCTGAAAAAGACATTAGTCCATCACTTGTACCAACCCAAATTCGGCCCTCATTATCTTCCGTAATAGTACGAACTTCCATGAACTGACCATATTCGGGGTAATTTGAAAAAGAGTTGTATTTATGTTTAAAAAGTATATGGCCCTGTTCTTCTTGTATAAGATTCATCCCACCACCAAAAGTAGCTACCCATATCCTTCCTTTTTTATCTTGATAAGTATAGTAGACATCATTGCTGCTAATGGAATTTGAGTTTTCAGGATTATGCATATATTTGCTCAATCTGTATCCCAAGGGTGATGTTTCATCAGGAACTGCTTTTACAAGGCCTTGCCCTTTAGTGGAGAACCAGAGCGTACCCTCTCTGTCTTCCATTATATGATATACGTTTCCTATATTGTAATTTTTTTGAGAGAAAATATTTTCAAGATTTCCGTTTCTGTTAAATTGAAACATTTCAGATAGCCTATTTCCTACCCAAATATCGCCATTGCTTTTTTTAAATAATGACTTAACTGAGGTATATTCTTTTTCGGATTGAACAATATGATCAAAGCCTAAGCTTGGGTTTGTCAAGTAAAATTGTTCTTTTGGAAAGCTGAATCGGAATATTCCGTGGTCATATGATGTCAGCCATAAAATGCCGTTGCCATCGAAAAAAAGATTAGAGAATTTTACGTTTGAGCTTATTTCGTCTGATGTATCTGTACAAAGGAGGTTCATTTCCATTTTGTCACGATCAAACTGATACACACTACCTGAATTGGACAGGAAAAACATGCCAAAATCATCACCATCTTGCCATATAACAGACTCATTTACTGACGGCTCATTCGGAAAGAAAAAGGTTTTAGATACTTTTTTCAGCGGATTATAAGCAATTGCTTTGTTATAATCAGATATAAACCAGTAAATGCCTGTGCTATCACAAAATGATTGCAGTAGATTTGAAGATAGGTTAGTAATCAGAGTTACTTTGTTAGTGAGAAGGTTTAGTTCAAAAATTCCTCTGTTTTTTACTGACACATATATTATATTGTTTTCATCATGAATTATATTTTGAATTTCACCTATTCCTCGTAGTGATCTGTTAACATTTACAATACCTTTTGTCAGGTCTAAAATGAAAATCTCTCCGCTTTGATTTGCTAACCAAGCTACTCCGCCATTTTCATGTATACAAATATATTGTGAATCATCAGAATGTTTTTTAAGGGTCTCAGTTAAGTATAGTGGCAATTTTCCCTTTAGATATTCGCCTTTCTTATAAGACATTATAGAATAATCCATGCCGATCCAAGCTAAATAATCGCTGTTTTCGTATAGTATATTCTGCTTTAGTCTTGAATCACCCGTTGTATTGTCTGATTTATAAAGTAACGAAATATTAGCCAATTTTTCCCGGTCGGGAGTTGCTAATAATAAATCTTTATTTTTTGTGAGTAATAGAAAATCGCCATCACCAGTTTCAACTATTTTTATTATCTGTGCGTGAAGCGAGTATTCTTTAGGTAGTCTGTTTATTAAAGCATGGAATTGTTCTTTAATTTTATCAAAGAGATAAATTTTATGGTCAAAAGTTTTTATCCAGAGGTTTCCATACTTATCTTCGCTAATACTCTGAATTTTTCGTGGAGGTATATCAGATTGATTTTTTTTGGGATTATTGTATGTTTTGAACTCTTTCCCGTCAAAACTGGATAGTCCATACCATGTTCCAATCCATATAAAACCATCTGTAGATTGTAATATAGCATTTACTGTTTCGTGAGCGAGCCCATCTGCGGTTGAATAATGCTCAATAATTGAATTATCATTAGCCCATATTG
This sequence comes from Fermentimonas sp., assembly GCA_028683355.1. Taxonomy (GTDB): domain Bacteria; phylum Bacteroidota; class Bacteroidia; order Bacteroidales; family Dysgonomonadaceae; genus Proteiniphilum. The sequence continues at coordinate 17,429 of JAQUIZ010000002.1, read as the reverse complement.
TGCATATCCATGTTAGCCCGATTGAAATAAAAAACCACCTGATCATATTATCATTTATAAAAAATAGTACTTGTTTAAATAAAATAAACAAGTACTATTTTACAAATATAGATAAAAAACCGAGACTACTTAAAAACAATGATGTTAATAAAGCTCTAATAGATGAACTACTCTTTCTTCATGTTTTTAATTCGTTCCTGCCATTGTTTTCCTTCTTTTTCAAGATCATAACCTCTTTCTCCTGAAAGATAGTTGTTTATTTTGCCTTTATATTGTCTAAAAATAGCTTGTTTGGCTTCTGAAGAACCTTTATTCATTGCAATATCTCTAGCTTCCAGCAATTGGTTTTTAATGTACTCTTTTTCTTCAGCAGTGAGCGATGGAATCATCTCTGTGAATCCACGGTAATTGTGGTTCATTGCACCTAGCGTCATTCCATCTTTTATGCCGTCAATCTGCTGACTATCGATTAATTTGGATAAATTTCTGAGATATTTCTTTTGAAGATTCAATAGTTTCTTATCTGCATTCTTCTCAAGTTTACTTCTCTTTTTATCAAGTTTATCACCAGATAAGCCTTTATTTTTAAGTTCTTTTATTTTACTGCTGTTGCCGTCATGAACTTTATTTAGATCCCAGTACTGCTTAACCATTAGGTCTATTACTTTATCCCTGGTTTCACCCTCATCAAGTTCCACATACTGATCTAATATTTTTTCGGAACGGTTCTTCAATACCTCCAAATATTGTTTTTCTTCAGCAGTCTTTGCTTTTTGTGCGAATAATGGAAATAATCCTATCGCCATTAAGCATACTACAATTATACTTCTTTTCATCTTTATTATTATACAGTGAATATTTTATTCCTGATTAATTAATTATTTATATTATACTAGGATTATTGTTGATGAAGATACCTTTTTTCACTCAGTGTATCGTAATTAAACTGCAGATTACCCCAATCGACTTTAGTTTCCGGATCTATTCCATTAATAAATTTCTCGATATTGGTATAACCATCTCCGTTTATATCACCATTAACATCTGAAGGATCATTAGGATTCAACCCGTATTTTACCTCCCACCAGTCGGGCATACCATCACTATCCGAATCTTTATAAGGTGTTCCTTTATATTCGGGATAGCCTCCCACCTGTTCTATACCGGTAATAATACCTTTTTTGTATGAATCGGCTGGTAGCCTCCTTTTTACATATTTAGAGTCTTTGGTATCCAGACCTTCCTTATATTCAATAATACCGGTTCTCACTTGTTTAACAATACGTTCATCTACCTCATCTCTTTTGGGAATGGTAGCACCTGAATTATCCAGTACCCATTCAAAAGCCTCTTGAGCAGGCATAATTCTAACATCAGCCATCGGGAAAGGTCTTCTTGAACGAACTTGATCAAAATAGGGTATAGCTTCTTCATGCGGCATGCCAAGTTGAATTCCGCCTGCCCAGTTGTCTTCTGAGATTAATTTATTGTCGTGAATTTTGTTCCCATGTGCGTAAATCCTTCCAAAGATTGTGGTATCAATACTTCCTTTTTCAGGTTTTGCAATCCTGTAGCGTATTGGGCTATCTTCAGGAGTAATGGGTCCAGGCTTATAATAGTTGTTGATAAGATTCCACATCGACCTGTAATCACCACCGTCAAGTGTTCTGTTCCACCAGTTGAAAAGCACGTTGTTCACAAACGCAAGGTCGCCCCACATGCCTACCGATGGATTACGTGCAACGTTGTTGGCAAAAAGATTTCTTGCCATGGTGCTGTTAAGACCTCCGAAAGTACTTCCGAATGCATGATTGTATAAGTCCAGAGTTTCAGCTATAATGCTATTCTGAATTGTGATATTTACTGTAGGAAGTTTCTCGGGGCTTCTGTCCGGGTGACGATCAGGTTCCGGACTCCACATGTTTCTGTAAAGCGATAACGACTCATCAATCCCCCAGCTGGCAGAAGTGTGGTCTATAATAATATTACCTATGGCTTCTCCGCTGACTGCATCATCACGCCTTAATACGTTAACTTCACCTCTTCTGAAGCGCATATGACGTATAATCACATCGTGAGTATCTATATCTACCGACTCACCAGCAATTACAATACCATCACCCGGAGCTGTTTGCCCGGCAATCGTGATGTATGGAGCTTGAATGGAAATGGGTGTTTCTAAACGAATCATACCAGCTACATTGAACACAACAGTACGTGCTCCGCCTGCTTCGCATGCTTCTCTGAATGTTCCCGGACCACTATCTGCAAGACTTGTCACTACATATACTTTTCCACCTCTGCCACCAGGTGTAAACATACCTCCGCCTTCGGCGCCCGGAAATGCTGGTATTGTTGCTTGTGGTAATGCATTAGGTATACCTGCCCAAGGAATATATGGACGTCCTTCACGTGCTTCTTTTTCTATTATTGGAAGAGCTTTTTCCCACGCCGCTTCATTATGGCGTTTCACTTTTTCCATGAAAATTACTCCCTCTTTCTCCTCCTCAACAGGTATTAGTGGATATTGTGCCTGTATATATGCAGGCGTAGCAATTGTCAAAACTATAAATAAGGCACTACGCTTAAATATTCTCATAATATTTTGTGTTTTCTTAATATTGTTTTATTGCTTATGAATATTTCCGTTAGATTTCAATGTATCGAAATTGAATTTTGGATTTGTCCAGTCAATTTTTGTTTCAGGATTTATTCCATTGATAAACTTTTCAATATTTGTGTATCCGTCACCATTTAAGTCGCCATTAGCGTCAGAAGCGTCATTTGGATTTAAGCCATATTTAACTTCCCACCAATCAGGCATTCCATCAGCATCTGAATCTTTGTAAGGTGTTCCTTTATATTCAGGATATCCGCCAACCTGACTTATATCAGTAATAATTCCAAGTTTGTAAGAGTCATCAGGTAAACGACGGTGTTCGAATTTTGGTATTCCATCAAGATTCACATTTTCCGCATACTCTATAACACCTGTTCTGACAACTCTTGTAATTCTTTCATCAACTGCGTCTCTCCTTGGAAGAGTAGCACCAGCATTTTCTAATACAAAATCATATGCTTCGTATGGGTCGATGATTGTTAAGTTTGGCATAGCGAACGGCGTTTTTGATCGGATGTCGTCGGTGTAATCACCTGTGTCACCAAGACTTTCTATCTGAACACCACCTGCCCAGTTATCATTAGTTACCTTTTCGTTTCCTTCAACAACGTTTCCATTCACAAAAGCCATACCATAAACCTTTCTTGATAACATACTACGTCCCGATTCCGGTTTAAGTATTCTGTGACCAACTGGGGAGTCAGTAGGAGTCACCGGTCCCGGTTTATAATAGTTGTTTATAATGTTATATTTTGAGGTATAATCGCCTCCGTCAACCGATCTGTGCATCCAGTTAAAAACAACGTTGTTCACAAAATTAAATACTCCATTCCAACCAATTGAAGGGTTTCTTCCTGTATTATTTGCCCACAAGTTACGCATAAAAGAGCAATTTTCACCTCCGAGTGTAGAGCCAAACGAGTGGTTCCAGGTATCAAGCGCTTCAGAGAAAATTGAATTCTGAATAGTAATATTTACTGTACCCAGTTTTAGGTCACTCTTTCCGGTGCTGTCGTTCCACATATGCCTGTAAATAGACATATTTTCGTCCAATCCCCAGCTTGTTGAAAGGTGGTCTAACATAATATTCCCTACCGGATTACCGCCTACGGCATCATCCCGCCGTCCAACCCAGGTTTCACCTCTACGGAATCGCATATGGCGGATAACCACATCGTGTGTGTTTATCCAGAAAGATTCGCCTGCAATACAAACTCCATCACCAGGTGCAGTCTGTCCAGCAATAGTGATATAGGGAGCCCTTACAATAAGTGGTGATTCTAACCTGATTATTCCGGATACATTGAAAACAACGATACGTGCTCCGCCTTGTTCACATGCTTCTCTAAATGAACCTGGGCCACTATCGTTTAGGTTTGTTACTGTTATAACTTTTCCGCCGCGTCCTCCAAAACTGAAAGCACCACCACCCTCAGCACCCGGGAAAGCCGGGATATTAGCTTGTGGTAGGTCGGCCGGACGAGCAGCCCAAGGTATATAGGGTTTACCTTCTTTTGCTTCTGCTTCAACGATTGGTAATGCTTTTTCCCAAGCTATATCAGACTTTATGCGTGTTTCTTCCATCAGTTTGTTTGATTCAGCGCTTACCTCTTTAGATATTCTTGGATATTGAGCCAATATATATGAACTCTGAAACAATACCAGAATAAATGTAAATAATAGGGTCTTTTTACTCATGTTAGTAATCTTTGTTGTTAAAATAGATTTATAATATAGTTAATATATAGTTATTTATCTTGACTTGCCTGGATAAACTGTATTAATAATTAAAAATGATATAAATAAACATATCGTTATACATAGACTTATCAATGGTTGCAGATGTAATCATAATAAAGGTGAAAGTTTAGAAAAAGGGCCGTTATGAATTTCATAACAGCCCTTTTCAAGAACTAATTTTTTAGTTTAATCTATCACAAATCTATTCAGGTAAACAATAATAGTATGTACCATCTTGTTCTTCTGGACCTGTTCCAGTTGGGTTAGCATTTGCTATCATCCAGCCGGCAGTCTGCTCTATCCAATCGTTACCTTTTCCTATGGTGTATGCATCATAATGAATTGGATAAACATAGTACCATCCTCTCCATGCAAACAAGAAGTTCTGATCAGTTACGTTTGATCCGCTGTCCATTGCGTACCTGTGTCCCATTCTATTATCTGAAATAGGATCTACGGTTTCCATGTTAACTCCGTCATACATTGCATCCAGCTTGTCAAAAGCAGCGTTTCTTTGAGCTTCAGTCATATTTCTTTTGATTCCGGGAACTGCAAGCAATAGCTCGTTTGTTTTCAAAGGATGATTTATTACCGATTGTTCTGTATCCCATTCTTCAACAGCGTGTACGTTATTAATGTCATACGCCCAAAGTTTGCTTGAATGTTTTGTACCTGAGAAACGAGGAATTCCAAGTTTAGTCAGAACATTATCCTCCTTAGTATAGTTAGGTCTTCCATCTTTTCCGTCATATATTCGCCATCCTTTTCCCCATGCAAGATCAGGAGTATAAGCTCTAGTAGCATCGTTAAAGTCAGCCAGGCGAGGGTCAAATCCTGCTCCACCTTCATATAGCAGCCAACGTCTCATATCCCATGAACGTTTGCCTTCGTATGCCAATTCTACTGCACGCTCATTAAGAACTGCACGAATTGCAGAGTATTTGTCAGTAACATCATTTAATCCGTAATTATTAGCAGCATCTATGCCAACACGACTTCTTATTTTTGTCAAATAGCTAACCGCATTGCTAACTTCACCTTTGGCTGCATAACTTTCTGCAACATTCAACAATATTTCTGCATAACGATATTCAAGAATGTCAGTTCCACTAACAGACTCACTTCCTACCGGAACATTCGGGTCAGACATTTTCCATACGATTGCCCTGCTTTTTTTCTGAGCTCCGGCATCACCTCTGCTACCCTCTGTATAACGGAACATCTGACTTTGTGATGTACTATATTTATATGTGTAGAGCCAGATCTGAGTATCTGTTCCCGGCCACTCGCATCCAGAAAAAGCGAATGTTTTGTAGAAACGGGGATCTCTGTTTCTGTAGAATTTCTCATCGTCATATCCATTTTCAACAAGTGGAGCTTTACCGCTTTTCATTGGGAATTTCATGAGAATCTCGTCAGGAGCTGGTATGCCGGCACCTGTTCCTGAAACTACAGCACCGGGACGTACATAAGTCTCCCATTTGTTGAATGCTCCATGAATCACGTTATCACTCTTAGGAATTTTTATTATTGCTTCTGGGTTGTGCATCCCATTAAAAGCATAGAAAGCTTTGTCCCAAGAATCAATGTCATTAATACTTGTTCCATAACCTGCTGCATTGGCCGCAGCTTCTGCTGCAAGACTGGCATCAAGTGCAGCTTGCCATCTCTTACTACTTGTGTCATCCCAGTTTGCATTAAATACAGGACTTGCTGCATATACACGTGCCCTGCTTATCATTGCTAATGCTGCTACAGAAGTAAATCTTCCATCATTGTCAGCATCCCAAACAGCTGGAAGCAATTTAGATGCAGCTTCGAAATCAAGACATATTTTATCTATACAATCTTGTATTGGCATACGTAATGAACGATCTCCCGGTTGTGGTTGATCTGTTTCAGTTGAATAGTATGGCACACCACCCCAAAGACGAACAGCATCAAAATATAGCCATGCACGTGCAAAAATTGCCTGCCCTTTTAATTCGTCCCAGAAAGTGTCGTTAGCATAAAGTTCACGCGAACGGTCTATCTCAATAATAAAACTATTTATAAGATATACCGTGGGGAACAACGTATAACGGTTAAAATTATTATAATTTTTTGTTGAATTTCTCGGGTCGTTCCAATAGGGCGGATTAGATATATGATTACCAGCTTTAGTGTTTTTGCCGTTCGAACCATTATAGCGACCATCTCTGAAACCCTTATCAGATAGTTCCTCAGTGTAAATGTGTTGTCTTCCACCTGTATTTTGGTCTTGCCTCATTAGAGGGTCAGAACCGGCAAATGGTGAATTGTATCTTTCTAATATCTGTTTATGTATAGTTGCATAAACAGCTTTTGCCTGTTCCGGATCACTAAATACATCAATTGTGGTGAGATTGTTGTAATCTCTTTTTTCCTCCAGAAATTGGTCGCTGCACGAAAATAAATACGTGATAGCGAAAGCGCCAATTAATATTTTATATAAAATTCTTTTCATTGTTATATATTTTCAATTTTGTAATCAGATTTATCAAAATGTTAAGTTTACACCAAGAGTCCAAGTCCTCAAAGTAGGATAATCAGTCCGTCCACCGTCATACATATTTCTGTATTTATTTGGATATGGGTTATAGAAATCCCACAAATTATTACCGGTAAGGTTAAATTGTAACCTCTCTACTTTTATTTTCTTAAGTAATTCTCTTGGTAAGTCATAACCGAAAGTCATATTGCGAACATACATACGGAATGAAGAAACCATCCAGAAGTCGGAACGTTCTCCAAAAGCACTCGGAACAGCCATGCTTGGATATTTGCCGTTAGGATTATCTTCCGCATCAAACATATCATTTACATAAGAAAACTGAGACCAGATAATAGTGTTGTTATTGATAGCTTGTCTTACATCATTATCCAATGCATAGTATCCTCCCCAGCCTGTAGAAACCATAGCTGACCAGCTGAAATCACCCCACTGTGCTCTTAGTCTGGTATTTATTCCATGACGTCTGTTGCTGGCTAGTTTAACATAGTCTTCACCATGTTCACGCGAAATTACACCATTAGGACCGGCTATTGTTCTGTTTGCATCATCAAGGTCACCCGCAATATCTTCATATGCAAGCATACCAGGGTACATTTTTTCTTTTGAAGTTATGCCAAGATAACTGGGAGTTGTTCCTGCAGCAGTTGCAAGGTCAGAAAGATATGCCCAGTATTTGTCGATATCCTCTTGGTTACGTAAAATTCCGTCACCACCGCTGGTGTTTTTCCAGGTTCTAAAACCCCATGAGTTATCTGGTCCACGATATCCTGTCCAACTACCTTGTTCGTTAACATACGCCGGGTAATCAAAAGTTGGTTGTTGCCCAAGCACTGTTTTATTCCAGTTAATGCTATAATCTACACCAACAGAATATTTAATAGGACCCCAAGAAGGAAGGAGCGACTGTCTGATTTGATCGTTCCATCTTAAAGAAAACTCCCATCCCCATGCATCTTTTTTTCCATAATTTATAGGAGGTAATTTTGCACCAATGTAAATTGGTTCTTCCTCATCAGCAATAAGCATGATTAGGTCTGTAGTTTTGTCGTAATAAAAATCGGTAGTTAAAGCTAAACGGCTCTGTAGTATATTAAGGTCAAGTCCAACGTTCTGTTTTATAGTAGTATCCCATTTGATATCCCTGTTTGCAGTACCGCTTATATTTGCACCCATAGAAGGCTGACCGCCTATAGTACCAAATCCAAGTCCACCTGTAGGGTTAATATTATATAATTGTAACCAGCTCCAAGCAGCTACGTTGTCTTTTCCTGTTTTACCAGCACTATATCTTAGTTTCAAGAAATCGAAAACGTCAGACATTTTGCTGTTCTTAAAGAAACTTTCCTCCGAAATTACCCAGCCAAGAGACGCAGTAGGGAAGGTTCCCCAGTAATTTTCGGGAGCGAATTTAGTCGAAGCATCTGCACGAATAACAAACTGAAACAGATAACGGTCATCATATTTATAGTTTGCTCGACCTACATAAGATAAAGAGCCACTTTCGTATCTTCTGAAATATGTCTCATTCGCATTTGTACTTAATGTCCCTGCTGTAGCACTTACACCGTTGTAAGATCTACCCGGTCCGCGATAAAACTGCTGCTCATCGTGTCCTTCAGCTTCGCCACGTTCAACAACTCCTGTAGCAGATACATCATGTTTTCCAAAAGTACCGTTATACATCAACATGAAGTTAATCTGTTCAGATTTTACTGTACTCTTACCAAAAGTTATTGATGGTTTTTTACTGATATCTGTTCCGTTTGGATCTCCATAATTAATAAAATTCCAAACTGTATGATCACCAATCAGGTGCATGTTATCTTTATCGGTATTACCTGCTCTTGCAAGCATATAATAATCGCCTACATTATTATTAAATGTATTACCGTGACTAACCGCATATGTTCCTCTAACTGATAACCCCTTTATAAAAGGCACTACATAGGTAAGAGAGAAGTTTGCATTAAATCCATTTTGTTCAGTAAAACTTCTGGAGTTGGATGCTTCATTTGCAAAAAAGTTCCAAACAGGAAATCCACTACCCACGTTTGAGTCGGTAGATGTATTCACATAACGTGGACCAACCCAAGGTGAAGTGTAGAAATTTCTCAATTGATTAGTTGTAGGATCTGTCAGTTCAACCTCTATTGGAATAAAGCCCGGCATATGGCGTAACATTGGATAATCCTGTGAGGGGCTCTGACTTCCCCAAGGACCAGCTGAAATCCTAGCCTGTGCATTATTTCCGGTCTGCTTTGTATTATAACCTGAGATAGATGCAGATAATTTTAAACCTGCCATAACATTAATATCACCTCCTGTACGGAAAGTCCATTTATCATAATCCTGAACATTTCCTAAGTTGGTTTCCTGATTCTGATAGTTCATTCCGGCAAAATATGTTACTTTGTCAGTACCACCGTCAACTGTTAATGAGTGACGTTGTGATAGAGAAGGATTCCATGCTTCACCTAACCAATCATAATTCAGATTTTTCATGGCATTAAGTTCACTTTGCGAATACATGAAAGCAGAATTATTTGTATTCCCATTCATCATATCATGCTGTCTGAACATGCGATTTGTGAAAACACCTGTTTCATAAGCATTCATCGTTTTGATATGGCTTATCGCATCAGCAAAATCAAGTTTTGCTGAATATGAAATTTTTGGTGTTCCTACCGAACCTCTTTTTGTTTTAACCAAAATAACACCAGCTGATGCTCTTGATCCGTAAACAGCAGCAGAAGCATCTTTCAGCACTGTCATACTTTCAATATCTGAATGGTTCAACATGTTAAAAGCCGTCATACTTGGTTCACCATTTTCATCCACCTGAACTACATCATCAATTACAATAAGTGGCTGATTGAATGACGAGTTACCATCAAAGCTCATAGGCTGGCGTACTCGGAATGATCCGGTTGCTCCAGGGCGACCACTACTCTGAGAAACGTTTAATCCTATTACTTGTCCTGCCAGTGCGTCTATAATTGAAGTGCCAGGTAGTTCAGCTATTTCATCCATATTTACGTTTGTAGCCGCTCCCGTTAAGTCTCTTACCCGTTGGGTACCATAACCAACTACGATTACTTCATCAAGCGTTTCCGAGCTTGGCACTAGCTGAATATTCATAACATTTGAGGTCACTACAACTTGCATTGTTTGATAACCTACATAAGAGAGTCTCAACTCATCCCCTTTTCTAACGGATAACGAGAAATTACCATCGATGTCGGTAATAGTTCCTCCTCCTGTTCTTACAACAAGTATGGAAGCGCCAATTACAGCATCTCCATTCTCATCAATCACTTTACCTTGTACAGTCATGTCCTGTTCGACATTTCTCAAGTTCTCAACTTTTCCTGACGCATGCACTTGAAAAGCAAATGGCATACACCAGAAAAGTAAACTAAATATACATATAGTCTTTAGTACATTTAGTGAAAAAATTAATTTCATTTTCATTAGTTTGTAATTCATAGATAAAAAAATTAGTAATCATTTGATTCTTGCTCAAATATGCCTTTTAAGTATTTGATATTAGTACCGAAATTTTTCTTTACATTAGATGGTTCGTTTTTATCTCTTGATCTTTCTACAATCAACCAACCGCTCCATCCCATTTCATCCAACACGTTTTTTATTTTATTCATGTCAAGTCTCTCATTGTAAGGTAAGGTTACTTCATCAGTATCAGTGCAATGTATCTGACAAATTCTGTCTTTCCCCAACAATTTAAGTTCAGAGTAAATATCTCTCCCTGCTTCGAGTGGATTTTGAAAATTATAATATATCTTAATAGCCGGAGAATTTATTTCCTCCAGTAATTCTATCTCGGAAGCTGCGTCAAGTGAAGTTTCAATGCCTATAACAACTCCGGCTTCTTCTGCCATATCTCCTGCTACTTTTAATCTTCTGACCATTTCAGTCCTGATTTCCGGTTTTTTCTGCAGATCACCCTGTACACCAAGAGGCAAAAAAGCAGTTTTTACACCCATGTTTTGCATTGTATTGATACATTCATCTATCAAATCAATGTAATTTTCTCTGTCAACTAATGACTGTCCGTAAAAGGCTGACATGGCAATTGAGGGTATTTCTAAATCATATTTTTCTGCTTCGTCCTTGAACATCTGTATAAAGTGAGGATCTCTTAATTTGTTGTCAAAAAGTTCTCTACTGCCGAGTCCACCCATATCAATCTCAACACCGTCCGCTCCCAGTTCTCTTGACAATTCGAAAGAACCAATTTTTTGTCGTTTCAAAATCATCCAATCGCAGACTCCTATTTTATATTGTTCTTTAGCAACTGATTTCTCAGATTCTGTTTTTTGTTTACAGCTTATTACTAATGGTAGGAATAAAGATATTGTTAAAATTATTATGGTATATTTCATTTTACAATAATAAAATCCAATACTGTGTTCTTTTATCATTTATTTAAATTGATTTAATAATATTTTTTCTTTCTCTAAACATTAAGACGGACAGGTCGTTTTTTTGTAATCACTTAGATTCTTTTTTCAGTTTTTAATTTATTCAATGACTGATTTAATAAATGTTTTATGGTATTGTAGTAACGAAGTTTCGGACTTTATTGTCACTTTGTTAATTTTTATTTTAATATTTGTGGATGTGATAATTTCGTCATCCTGTTGAGTTAATTACTAAGTATTTTAACTATTTTGATAATTTAGGATAACGTTACGAATAATTGATAATTAAACAAAGCCGTGCGAAACAAGAGCCTATAACACGCCTTTGAAAGAGAAGTAGGGGGGGGTCCCCCCCCCAAAAAAAAAATGGTATCCATAGCTTTTGTATTTTAATAACCCGGATTTTGATAATAACTACCACCACCTTCTAATGTTTGTATAAAACCAGTTGGAATTGGGCGGAGTGCATACTCAGGTTTGAAAAATTCAGCAAGGTCTGGATGAGTTTCCTGTAAGTAACTGCTGTCATCAAACATGCCTGTACGTTTTAAATCATAAAACCTTGCATACTCTCCACACAGTTCGCGTCCTCTCTCATCAAGAACAGTTCTGATAGTTGCAGATCCGCTTAATGGTTGTGCGCCTGCTCTGGTTCTAACTTTATTAATATAAGTCATTGCATTGCTCCCACCATTTGCATAAATATCTGCTTCGGCTGCAATAAGGTAAACCTCTGCCATTCTCATAATAAAAGTAGCATTCAGATTACCGTTTCTGCTACGGCTGGCGTTTGCAACAAAATAGTTGCTGCTGTTATGCTTATTTAATGCAGGATAAAAATAATTAAACGGATTCTCTGAAGATCCATCAGAAGTAAAGTTTCCTGAAGGATTATTATATGAATAATTAGCTTTTACTTTTTTGTCTGCATCACTGTAAACATCTTTATAGTCAACTACAAGGTAGGGCAATGTAAGTTTAGCTTCTGATACAACATCGTAATTTGGATCCTGAGGCATGATAAACTTAAGTCCCAGTTCGCCAGCAGCAATTTGAGAGCCTGTCACGCTTGACTCACGGTCGAATCTGTTAACTGTCGATTCATCCCAAGTATATGGAGTATTGGCATTCCATTCAGTAGTGAAAACCTCATTAAATCTCGGGTCCAGAGTTCCGTCATTTTGAACATATAAACTTAATAGATGTTGTGTAGGCATAAAAAGTCCTGAAGGATTGCCTTCGTAGGTTATACGATATTCCTGATTATTGCTGAATGCTCCGAATTGGTAAATGTTTGGTCCGAAATATTCATCATTTCTGTTCAATCTGTAATTACCATTACTTGAGCCATGGCCATCATCTCCTGCATACCAGCGATGTTTCCAAAGCGCTTCCTTGTTATTCCAATTATTTTCTTCTTTAAATACTTCATCATAATTTGGATACATGTATGCATTGTACTTAGCACCACCTGCTTCGGCGTCGTCAATCAACATTTTTGCATATTTCAAAGCGTCAGCAGCATATTTTTTTGAGCTGTCATACTGTACTGTTTGTAAATAAGCTTTTGCCAGAAATCCTAAAGCAGCTTTTTTTGTAGGAGTAGTTGTTGTTGCGTCAGTACCTTTTTCAAGCCACTCTACAGCAAATAGCAGGTCAGGTATAATGATTTCCTCATAAACTGTAAGAGGATCACTTCTTTCAGGATTAAAGTTAACCGATTTAGCCGGTTCTGTAATAATTGTTACTCCGCCGAACTGTTCTACTGCATTAAAATAATAAACCGCTCTCAGAAAACGAGCCTCAGCAACTTTAGCATTGCGCTCTTCCTCAGTTTTAAATGGAACTTTATCTGCATAAAAAATTGCAGTATTGCATGATCCGATACCATCATATGTTCCGTTCCACCAGTTGTTCGTGTAGCTTGTATTTGGCGCAGCTCCCGCAAAAAACCAAAACCACTGAGTCCAAGAAGTTGACTTATTGCGTTGATAGGTCCATAAATCTGTATCACCTTCTGTCAAAGTCATCCAGTTGTCAGTTCCGTAAAAATATCTTTCCATTGCAAAATAGCACTGGTTGATTAGTGTCTGATAGCCCTCTTCTGTGTTAGACATAGCCTCCATTGTGAATCCACCGGGATTAACTTCGTCGAGGGAACATGATTGTAGCTGTATCATAGAAATGATAGCAGCGGCTCCAAGTATTATATTTTTTATTTTCATTATAGTCAGTTTGATAATTAAAAGTTAATATTTACACCAAACACAAATTGTTTGTACAAAGGAAACGAATCCGAACCATTAGATTCAGGGTCAGTTCCTTTAAGTTGGGCATCTTTAACAAATACATAAGGATTATAACCTGTTACATATAATCGGCAATTTTCTAGAAATGTCTTTTGCAAAACAGTTTTTGGTAAACTATAGCCTAAAGTTATATTCTTAACTTTTATGAATGAACCATCACGAAATTTCAAAGCAGGCATTACGTTTTGTTCGTCACCACTGCCCGGTACAGGATAATATGCATTTTGATTGTTTACTGTCCAGTAGTCAATTCCTCTTGGCTGGTTGACAGAAGTGCTTTCTTTTGCAGTGTACCATCCTATTAGGTCACTCTCAATGGTTTGTCCATATCTGGCCATTGCAAAAACTGATAAATCGAAATCCTTGTACTTAAAGCTATTGTTCAGACCAACAATATAATCAGGATTTAAATGTCCAAGAATCATACGATCATCTTCGCTATATTTATGAGCTCCATTGTCGTCTTCTTTTTCGTTTGTTTCTATTTTAATCCAGCCCGGCTTAACACCATAAGTATTCAAAACATCTTCAGGAGTGTCGCTTCCCCAAATGCCTGCGTACTTATAGTTGTAGAACGAACGAATGGGCTGACCTTCAAATAATCCTTCCTTAATTAAATCACCTGTAGGCAGCGACTCAATCTGCTCCTGACTCCATGTGAAAGAAAGGTCTGTATTCCATTTGAAGTTTTTGTTATCAATATTTCGAGTGTTGATTGCAAGCTCAAATCCTTTATTGCTGGTCTCCGCAATATTTTCCCAGCTGCTGAGAGGAGCTCCCCATCCGGTTATACCGGCGGTGATAGGCATAGTACGCTTGAAGAGTAAGCCTGTTGTTTTGGTCGTGAAAAAGTCTAAAGTACCATTGATTCTGTTTCTGAATATTCCGAAATCAACGCCAAGGTTAATATTCTCAGATTTTTCCCAGCCAAGACTTGGATTACCATAAGTGCCTGTGAATTGAGTAAATGGAACTACTTTTCCATCAATGGAGATTCCGGCACTTGAATATGCATAAACATTTGTAGTTGAACCATAGGCACCTATTCCACCCGAGTTTCCGGTAACGCCATATCCAACTCTTAGTTTCAGGTTGTCAAGCCAATTGATGTCTTGCATAAAAACTTCGTCAGATAGTCGCCATGCCAATGCAGCTGCCGGGAAGCTATCCCACTTGTGACCCGAAGAAAGCCAAGAAACTCCGTCCATACGATTGGAGAAAGTAAATAAATACTTGCCAAGAAATGAATAGTTTAAGCGAACGGCATAAGACATTTTTTGAGTCTGTTCAAAACCAGACTCAACATGTGGTGCAGTACCCGACATTAAACGCCAGTATGACCATGACTCCAGTTGTTGTCCGCTACTGGCTGCCATATTAAATTCATTCTGACTCTTGCTCCAAGAAGTAACAAAAGTAGCTCCTAAGTCATGCTTTTCGTTAATTGTTTTATTATAAGAAAATATATTTTCCCAAGTATAGCTTCTTCCATAATTGTTTGTAATAGAAGCGTGTGGCGAACCTGCATAAGATGGTCTGTTGGCATTAGCCTGGTTACCCCAAAACTGACCAATTCTTCCATTATTAAATGTACCGTTTAATACTGTTCTGATACTCATTCCGGCGAATGGGTTCAATTCAACAAAACCATTCACATTAACATAGGTGTTTTTGTTGTTATTGCTATATTGATGAGGAATGAAATCGCCAAGAGGTGAGTACTCATTTAAAACATATTCATGATTTATGTTCTCGTTTTCATTGTATGCGTCACCCAAAGGAAATGCTGAAAGAGATCTTGTAAATGTATTATTTACACCATTGTTCCTGTCAGAGTAGTTTATATTAGATGTTATACCTGTTTTAAGCCAGTCAAATATTTCATGATCAACGTTAAACCTAAAAGCATATCTGTTTTGATTTTCATTTTCCAACAATCCTTCGTCACGGCTATAAGATAGAGAAGAATATACTCTTGTTTTTTCGGTACCCCCGGTAATAGATAAATTTGTGCGCTGAGTTGTAGCAGTATTACCTGCAGCTTCATCTACCCAGTCTATCCATTTTCCCTGATTATACGCTTGTAATTTACTTGCCTCCGGCAGTAAAGTTGAGATGTCAGCTGGGTACTGACCGTTTTTATATCTATAAGCTTCTCTTTGATAATTAACCCATTCATCTCCAATCATTCCATGGAAAAAATCAGGCTTACCGCTGAATCCATAGTAACTATCAAGGCTTACACTTGTTTTACCTCCTTTTCCTCTCTTAGTGGTAATAATTACAACACCGTTTGCACCGGCAGATCCGTAGATAGCGGTTGAAGAAGCATCTTTTAGTATATCAACGCTTTCGATGTCCGAAGTATTGATTTGGTTATAGTTGCCCGGAATTCCGTCAATAATAAATAATGGCGAGTTGTCGCCATATATAGAGCGTGACCCCCTGAGTACGATATCTACTCCTTCACCAACTCTTCCACTAGATTTTACGATATCCATTCCTGGAATTTTTCCGGATAATGCTTCCATCACATTATTAGTGGGAGCAATCAATATATCGTCACTGTTCATGGAGGTTACAGCTCCGGTGAGATCACGTTTCTTTACAGTTCCGTAACCAATAACAACCAGTTCGTCTAATGTTTCTGTGTCTTCTTCAAGAACAACATTTATTAAAGTTCTTCCGTTAACCTGAATCACCTGGTTGTTCATTCCAACGTAAGAAATCTCAAGTGTACTGTTAGAGAGGACATTAGTCAATTCATAATTGCCATCAAAATCTGTAATGGTTCCTGTACTACTTCCCTGGATTTTTACTGTAACTCCGATGAGTGGATCACCGGAAGTGTCAGTAATACTGCCTCGTACAGTAATGTTTTGTGAATAAATACATAAGGAAAACGTCAACAATAGTGCAGACGGGACCCCTTTTTGTAAAAAAGATCTTAGTTTTTTCATCTCAATAAAATAATAGTTTTAAAATTATTAGTTAAATACTAAATACATATCCATTATAAAGTTTTAGAAATAGGGTTTCTAAGAGCTTTAAAATGGAGTACATCATTTACACTTATAGACGCTTAGATTGTTTTTTTGTAATCATAAAAATAATAGTTGCTTATTTTCCTTTTGCAAACCTTGTGCATAATTTACCAATACAAAGGCTGCTATCTCCTCATATTCTCTTCATAATACATTCATATTATCCTCATATTTTAATGAGGATAATACGATCAAAGTGCGTCTGAAATGTTGCTTATTTTAAATATTACGTATGGATTAATTTAAATATCAAAAATCACAGTTGTAATATCATTTATATATGTGTGAGAATTATATTATATTATACATTTGTTTTTAAATATATATTAACACTTAAATTGTTATGACATCTGAAAACAAGCCATTAAACTACGTTTATTAAAAAACTAATTAAACCATTATGTGAACCATTTATTTAAATTAATTAAACATGAAAAGAAAACTTTCACAATTATTTTCAAGATCTTGCCTGACCTTTATGATGATAGCAACTTCATTTAGTTTACTATCTCAAAACATAACAATCCGTGGTACAGTAAAAGATGTTAACAATGAGTCGGTAATCGGTGCCACAATTATTGTTAACAATGATGCTAGTCGCGGAACAGTGAGTGATTACGATGGAAATTTCATCTTGACTGATATTCCTTCCAGCTCAACACTCCAGGTAAGTTATGTTGGCATGATACCACAAACAATTTCGGTTGACGGGCGATCTGTCATTAACATTGTAATGGCATT
>JAQUIZ010000173.1 GCA_028683355.1 Fermentimonas sp. | reverse complement strand
CTTAAATAACCGATTATCTCTTCTCTGGTTATTATCCCCAGGCCAAAAATCGGTTTAAGCTAGGGGCTAGCTGCCACGATGGCAACTACGTATACTACCAGCCGGATGGTTGTCCTTACAGGATACCTAAGCAAAAAGTTCTTAGCGTTTCTAAAAAACACGGATTGGAACGGATTCGGTTTCGTGGTTTCAGGCATTCGAACACCTACGCTCCTGTTGGCCCAGGGAGTCTCCCCAAAGGTGGCCTCTGAAAGATTGGGGCATGCTAGCCTTGCAGGGCTACAACCAGGGCTACTCCGTTCCTGTCATTTGCAAAAAATTGCAAAAGGGGTTTCAGCTCTAAGTCTGAAACCCCTTGGTAATTCGGCAATGTGTCATTTGCTCATTTTAGATGCAGAGTACAACTGCGCAAAATGCTCATAATCTCACCATTAACTGCTTTTAGTTTTTATTAGCTAATTGTTTATAAAACAGCCAAGTTCCTGAAATCAACACCACAGATATTAAGATATGCAATATAATGTTTGGAATTGTGAAATTGTAAGTATTCGACACTTCTCCAAATTCGAGTAAAAATCGGCTTCCCATTCCTACAATAGTAGCAATCAAATTGAATAAAATTATAAACATTGCAGAACTATTAGGAAATAATTTCGCTTCTGACTGTCCAATGCTATGGTAAAACATAATTGAAACGACAATAACTAACCAGTTGACAACTTCCATTTTGATTGGAGTTTCTTTTGTTAAATTTAAGAAAGGAAACATACAGCTAGTTATGAATACTAAACATATAAATATTCCGCCAATTAACATTCTTTTTTTATTTTTCATTCGTTGCCCTCCTAAATCAAATATAAATAATCCGCAACCCCAGTTTGCTTAAATGAAGTGCAATGACTCTTGCGCTGATAATACCATGCTTTTTCTGTTTTCTTTAAATCATCTTTTGCTTGCTCTTTGGCTGTTTTATTTTCGGAGAACTTTTTCTTTTCTGAGCTACAGGTGCTAAATCTTTAATTGCTTTTCGGGCAACTTCTTCCTCTTTTCGCTGCTGTTCTCTTTTCTGCGCTGCAAGTGCTAACTTTTCCATTGCTTTTTGTGCAGCTTCTTCCTCTTTTCGCTGCTGCTCTTGAATTCGTTCTGTTTTAGCTCTTAAGTCCTCCAGCACCTTTTGTGCAGCTGCGGGATTACACATTTTTAAGTATTTCTCAAATGCATCCGGGTAAATAAAGCGCTTTTCCCCTGTTTCCTCGGAAAACTGAATGGTTATCCTCCTGTCGTCTTGACTGATGACTTTTCCTGTTCCAAACACAGGATGCTCAACCAGCTCATTTGTCAAATCCATGATCGTTCACTCTCCTCACTTATTAATGCCTGCTTGCCAGGCGTTTTCAGTCTTTTTAAAAGTCTCCTCAATTTGACGTCTTTCTTCGTTTGCCTAATGCAACGGCAAACGCCATCGCCTCCTTACACTATCACATCACCAATTTAATACATAATAATCCACATTCTCATTCCTGCCATGGACGCCTGTCATTGTAATACTTGCGAGCTATTTTCTCCTGCGTCTCCTCGTCAAGGCTCGATAATTTTTCTTTGACTTTACATGCTGCGGCATCTTTCTCTTCTTGCGTGAGTTTGAACGAGCAGGTATCGCCCTGACAACAAGAAATCTTCAGTATAGAGTAGTGTCCGTTTTTCGATAAGTTTATGCAGTTTGGCAGATCTAGCCAATTTAAGTTTGAAAATCGAGTCACGGCCATATTTAACACCCCCAGTTTTTAAAGCTATTCTTACAGCAGACGTTTCAAGTATTGACCTGTGTAGCTTGCTTCGCAAGCCGCGACCTGCTCAGGAGTTCCTGTGCAAACGATACTCCCTCCGGCCCCAAATCAATCAGGTAATCGGCGCTTTTGATCACATCCAGATGGTGTTCAATCACCACCAGAGTATTGCCTTCATCTACAAGTTTCTGTAAAACATCAATTAGTTGATGAACATCGGCTTTCTCTTGCTCCGGTGATAATAATACTGTCTTGCATAAGAAGCCACCTCTGCTTTCGAACTTACAGAAAACTAAAAATAAAAACGTGCAGCTTCGACAACTGGACTTACGTTTGTCAAAACTACACGTTGTATAATAATTTTATCATACTATTTTTGGGAAATGTAAGCTGGTAAAACTTTATTTATTTATTCAATTTAAAACATATTGAACATCTCGGATTGTATTAAGGTAGTTTTCTTTAATGACCCTATTCCCGTCTATTTCTACCTATTTCGGCTAGTCCTGGGCTACTCCTGCCCAATCATTTGTAAAAAATATAAAAAAGGGGTTTCAGCTCTAAGTCTGAAACCCCTTGGTATTCCTTGATTAATGGCGGAGAGGGCGGGATTCGAACCCGCAAGGCAGGTATTAGCCGCCTACTCGATTTCCAATTGTGTAAAGCAACTTGCTGCTATTCTCCTGAATTGTTCGCTATGCTCATCTATTCATGTTTTGTTGCAATTGACAGTATCAGTGTTTTGTAGTGAGTTTTATCTATTCTTAGGTGGGGTCGCCTATTTCGGCTACGCTAGGGCTACTCCCAATCAGGGCTACCCTGATTGGGAGTCTTATATTCTTTTCTTCATCAATGAAAATCATCTCTGATGCCTTTATCTTGCATCATCAAAAAAGTCTCTATTCAGTAATTTTGTTTGACTTTTTTTTGCGATGCTTCACACATTCGGTCAAGAGATATTCAATTTGCCCATTTATCGAGCGAAAATCATCTTCCGCCCAAGCTGCAAGTTCCTTCCAGAGGGATGGTGATAATCGCAACAACAACTGTTTTTTTTCTTTTTCTTTGTTTTCCATTTATCAGCATCCCCACCTTTTGTCCCAATCAGTATATTAAGACGTTTTCTTAGTATATAGAACCACTGTTGACGATTGGTTGGACGCTTCTTTCTCCACAGAGTACAACCAGCAAATTGCTAACCATTGCTGCCTTGCGCTCCTCGTCCAGATGTACAATATCCTTTTCGTTTAGCTTATCAAGTGCCATTTCTACCATCCCCACTGCGCCCTCAACAATCATTTGTCTGGCGGCAATGATAGCAGAAGCTTGTTGTCTTTGGAGCATTGCCGCAGCAATTTCCGGAGCATAAGCCAAATGAGTAATTCTGGCTTCGATAATCTCCAGGCCAGCTATTTCCACTCTAGACTGGATTTCTACTTTTAGCTTTTGAGCAACTTCTTGACTACTTCCACGCAAAGATTTTTCGCTTTCATCATTCGAAGAGTCATAAGGATAGAGGCTAACAATATTTCGTAGGGAGGAGTCACATTGAATGGACAAAAACTCAGTATAGTTATCTACATTAAAAGCCGCCTTAGCTGTATTGATAACTTTCCAAATAACAACGATGCCGATAATGATAGGATTACCTAATTCGTCGTTTATTTTTTGCTTATCATTGTTCAATGTCATGTTTTTAAGGGACATTATTTTACCAACCTTTTTTACGTTGTTGGTTGCCGGCATATGAGTACCTGTTGATGCTTGTTCCATTGATGGACTATTAGAAGGTGTGTACGTAGAAGCGGCATTAAATGCAGAAACAAAAGGATTGACAAAGAAAAACCCTTCTCCTTTGAGTGTGCCATAATACTTGCCAAAAAGGGTCAACACAAGCGCCTCGTTAGGCTTAAGTATCTTTAAGCCACAAAACAGTATCGGGCCTATTAAAAAGAGATAAAGCGCCCCCACTATGATTAGGATGATACCAATAGTAATATTTGTTCTATTAGCGACTGATACACAGCCGTAAATAGCCCCGCCCAGCGTCGCAATCATAAGAAATATGTTCAATAATAGAAATGCCATACCGCTTTTGGTTTTGGGTTCAATTTCTTTGAAGTGTAGTTGCTTTTCGTTTGTTATCTCAGACATTTTTGTACTCCTTTCATTTCCGTAGATATCATTTTGATATCATTTATATATTATATCAAAATTTTTGAACTGTTAAGAAGTAATATTTGGAAACGTGGTGATGTGAGATTTTGATTTGTACCCACGCCGCCACCAGCACCGCAAATCAAAACCTTTGTCCGATTGAATGTTTCCTTTATTACGCAAAGCCTGCAGAGCAGTATCCGCTGCCATTGGAACCGCAGCGGCTGTTTCGAAACGAACACTGACCGGTTTCAAGGCCAATGCACTTTCGGGAACAACAACATATTCAGCAAAGCCGCCATAACCGCCCTTATTACTTCCATCAGAAGCCTAAGATCATAAAATTAATTGGCTGGTTTTGCTACCCACTCGATACTTTATCGAGTATCCTTTACTAACAAACACTGGCCTCTTAAATACCCATAAATAGCCATTGTTCATAATGCGCGCAGCTCCTATTTCAACCAAGTATTTCGGGGCTATTATTCAGTAATTATTCCTGTTCCCGGCTATTTGTACCTATTTCGGCTACTCCGGGCTACTCCATTTGTAAAAAACTTGAAAAGGGGTTTCAGTTCAAAGTCTGAAACCCCTTGGTAATTCGTTAATGGCGGAGAGGGCGGGATTCGAACCCGCGAGGCAGGTATTAGCCGCCTACTCGATTTCCAATCGAGCGCCTTCAGCCGTGCTCAGCCACCTCTCCCTAATCATTATTAAATTTTCCGGTTAGT
>JAQUIZ010000048.1 GCA_028683355.1 Fermentimonas sp. | reverse complement strand
CGTCTTGATAAGACAATTAAGAAAAAGAAGAAAAATGACTTGGAAAGTGAGTAATCACATCTGTTTATCAGTTTTATTGGTCTGTTTGGTTATCATATTCAGCGGATGTGTGTCAGAAAAGAACCACAACAAAACGACTGAAGAGAAAGGTACTTACCTATATTCTGAAGATATCCTTTATGCAGAGGGATTCATGATTGATTATTATAAAGAGTACACCAGGGTGACTTTGAATAATCCATGGCTGGATAACCAAGAGCCATATGCTGTCTATTATCTATTAAAGAACGACACAGTAGAAACACCGGCAGAGGGGGTAAGAGTATTTACTCCGCTTACCTCAATTGCAGTTAATACTTTTTCATATTTCGATTTTTTATCTTTAATAGGTAATTTAGAAAACGTTACAGGTGTTACGGACGGATTCAGAATTTACAATCGTGAAATTCTGGAGAATATAAAAGATGGTAAGATTGTTGACTTAGGTGATCCATTCAATCCAAATATTGAAAACACAATTGCTCTCAATCCGCAGGCTGTAATAAACTCGGCTTACGCTCAAATGGATAATTACAGTGTCAGACTCAATCAGGCAGGTTTTCCAGTAATTTATTCACTTGAATGGATGGAAAACAGTCCGCTTGCACGTGCGGAATGGATAAAAATGATTGCTGCATTTTTTGACAAGAAGACTTTGGCTGACTCTGTGTTCAATGATATCGAACAGCGTTATCTGGCAGTTAAAGAGATTGCTAATGAAGTTAATCAGCGCCGCACAGTTATGACAGGTGATATTTTTCAGGGAACCTGGTACGTACCCGGCGGAAAGAGCTTTAACGCAGCTCTATACAGGGATGCCGGTTTGGATTACCGTTACGAAAACAATAATTTGAGTGGCAGTATTGGTCTTGATATCGAGTCTGTTCTCACACAGTTTGGTGATACTGATATCTGGTTTGGATGTGAAGCGGGCAGTTATTCTGATTTGTCTGCTAAGGATTCTAAATATATGCTTATGCAGCCTGTAGCAAAAAAGCAGGTTTTCAATAATCATAACCGTACAACAAAAACAGGTGGCAACGACTATTTCGAAAGTGCTATTGCTCACCCTGACCTGGTTTTGTCGGATCTTGTGAAAGCTGCATATCCCTATATGCTGCCTGACTATTCTTTCACATATATAAAACCGTTAAACTGATTATCAAAAGGTTACAAAATAAATTGAAGAAGAAATCAACAATATTTGCATTATTAATTTTACTGTTAGTGGTAGCTTTCATCTGTGATATATTTACAGGAAATGCTCCCATTTCGGTTAAAGATGCATGGTCATCTCTTTTTGGGGGTTCAGGAAATGTGATAGTGGATGAGATTATAAGAAATTACCGACTGCCAAAAGCAGTGACAGCAGTTATTGCAGGATCTGCTCTTTCTGTATCCGGATTATTGATGCAGACTCTTTTCCGTAATCCTCTGGCGGGTCCGGATGTACTTGGCGTTAGTGCAGGTGCGGGTCTGGGTGTTGCACTGCTGACTATGCTGAGTGGCTCGGCTGTTTACCCTTTTATTTCTTCACTGGGCAGTATGGCTCAGGTTATTGCTGCTGTAACAGGTGCAGCTTTGGTTTTAATTCTTATACTTGGCGTTTCTGCAAGAATTAAGGATTCGATAACGATTCTTGTTCTGGGAATGATTTTTGGGTATGTTGCCAGCGCATTGGTAACAATATTACAGAGTTTTGCCGACCCTGATTCACTAAAAGTGTTTATAACATGGACCTTTGGCAGTCTGGGTGATGTTACATGGGATAAAATGCCTCTTCTCATTCTTCTTGTTTCTGCAGGTGTGATTTTAGCGTTTCTTTTGCAAAAAGCTCTGAATAGTCTGCTTCTGGGTGAGAATTATGCTGTGAGTGCAGGACTTAATACAAAAAGAGCCCGTATTTTGATTATATCGATATCAGCAGTTATAACCGGGACAGTTACAGCTTTTACAGGACCCATTGCTTTTGTGGGAGTAGTAATACCGCATTTTGCCCGCGCTTTTTTTGGAACAGTAAATCACAAAACTATACTCCCCGCCACTATACTTCTCGGTAGCATCCTGATGTTAGTATGTGATATTGTTTCTCAAGTGCCAATTGCTAACAGAACTCTTCCTATTAATGCAGTTTCGGCTATGTTTGGCGCTCCGATGATAATATGGATAGTGCTAAAACGCAAGAAACTATAATTCATATTAATAATTGATTCTTTTCTTGCTATTGAAGAATATAAATTTAGTGAAAATCAATTCTTTCTGTAAACAAAACAGCAATTAAAATGTCTAATGTACTGAATGGTATAGTAATAAAGACAATATTTTATTTGGCATCGTTTTTGCATTTATACCGAAACAGGATAAGAGTAAAAGAGACATTTTAAATTATTCGATTAAAAATAAAAGTTTATATTTGTAATCGTAACAGAGTATAAAGAAGGGATTAAAACAATGGATAATAACTTTTCACAGCGAGTAAGAGACATTATGGCATACAGTCGCGAAGAAGCCGGACGTCTCCAAAACAATTATATCGGGCCTGAGCATCTCATGCTTGGTATACTTCGTGATGGAGATGGTATAGCAATTCAGGTTCTTCAGGACTTTGATATTGACCTTCACGTCTTAAAAGATTATATAGATTCACACGTTCGTTTTATCCAGGAACCTTATGACGGTACCAGCGAACTTGTAATTAATAAAAACACCGAGAAGGCTTTAAAAATGAGCATTCTCGAAGCACGCCTGACAAAGAGTACAGAAACAGATACCGAACATATTTTGCTTGCACTGCTGAAGGAAAAGAATACATTAATATATGATATTCTTAAACAGTTTCAGCTTGAATACTCAACTGCATTTGTGTATATCAAAAGTATTCTGGAAAACAGGGATGAAGATGGTATAGATAATACCGATTCTCCTGTTTCGGGACCAAATTTCACAGATGACGACGATGAGGATATGAATGATAAGTCATTCAGTCCAGGTGGTGGACAGGGTACTTCTCAGGCAAAAAACAATTCATCCGACACACCGGTTCTTGACAATTTTGGTACTGACATTACACGTGCAGCTCTTGAAAACAGGCTGGACCCTGTGGTAGGACGCGAGAAAGAGATCGAGCGTATAGCTCAGATTCTTAGCAGGCGTAAGAAAAACAACCCAGTACTAATTGGTGATCCGGGTGTGGGTAAATCGGCAATTGTAGACGGATTGGCACTTCGTATTACACAAAAGAAAGTGTCACGTGCATTATTCGACAAACGGGTTATTGCTCTTGATATGGCTTCTATAGTGGCTGGCACAAAATACCGCGGCCAGTTTGAAGAAAGAATTAAGGCTATCCTTAATGAACTCTCCAAGAATCCAAATATCATTCTTTTTATTGATGAGATACATACAATTGTTGGAGCAGGTGGAGCAGCAGGCTCTCTTGATGCGGCAAACATGCTCAAGCCTGCACTTGCAAGAGGTGAAATTCAGTGTATAGGAGCAACAACACTGGATGAATACAGAAAAAATATCGAGAAAGATGGCGCTCTTGAGCGTCGTTTCCAAAAGGTAATAGTAGATCCTACTACACCGGAAGAGACTCTTCAGATACTACGCAATATTAAGGAAAGGTACGAAGATCACCACAACGTAAGATATACCGATGAGGCACTTAAAGCATGTGTGAAGTTGACAGAAAGATATGTTTCTGACCGTACATTCCCTGACAAGGCTATTGATGCTCTGGACGAGGCAGGTGCAAGGGTTCATATATCTAATATTGTCATTCCGGAAACTATTGAGCGACTGGAAGAGGAACTTAAAGAAGTTGAACAACAAAAAACTGATGCTGTTAAAGCACAGAAATATGAATTGGCTGCAAGCTTCCGTGACAAACAGCGTCAGCTTCTTCTTGCTCTTGAAACAGAAGAAGAGCGTTGGCAAAAAGAGATTAAGGAGAAACCGGAACTCGTGGACGAAGAAAAAATAGCAGAAGTAGTTGCAATGATTTCAGGTGTACCGGTTCAACGAATAGCAGAGGCTGAGGGACATAGATTACTTCAGATGAAAGAACTCCTGAAGAGTAAGGTTATCGGTCAGGATGAAGCTGTAGAGAAGGTTGTAAGAGCGATTCAGCGCAATCGAGTAGGACTTAAAGATCCAAACAAACCAATTGGTACATTTATGTTTCTTGGGCCTACAGGTGTTGGTAAAACTCACCTTGCAAAGAAACTTGCACAGTTCTTGTTTGACTCTCCCGAAAACCTTATCCGTATTGACATGAGCGAGTACATGGAGAAATTTAATGTTTCCAGACTTGTAGGAGCTCCTCCCGGATATGTTGGATATGAAGAAGGTGGCCAATTGACCGAGAAGGTGCGTCGCCGCCCCTACTCTGTTGTGCTGCTCGATGAGGTTGAGAAAGCTCACCCTGACGTATTTAATATCCTGCTTCAGATTATGGATGAAGGGCATGTTACTGATAGTCTTGGCCGTAAAATCGACTTCAGAAACACTATCCTTATCATGACATCCAATATTGGTACACGCCAGCTGAAGGACTTCGGACGTGGTGTCGGCTTCAAAACCAACAGTGATATAGCTGATACTGAATACTCACGAGGTGTTATTCAGAAAGCTCTTAATAAGGCTTTTGCACCTGAGTTTCTTAACAGGGTGGATGATATAGTAATGTTTGATCAGTTAAGTAAAGAATCAATCTACAAAATTATTGATCTGGAATTGGAAGGACTCTACAAACGAATCGGAGACCTTGGCTTCAAGATTAATCTGACAGAACCTGCTAAAGAGTATATTGCTAATAAAGGTTACGACATTCAGTTTGGAGCTAGGCCACTAAAGCGTGCTATTCAAAAATACATCGAAGACGAGTTGGCAGAGAAAATCATTAGTACCGGCATGAAAGAAGGCGATACAGTTGTTGTTGATTTCGATGAGGAAAAACAGCAGATAATTATGAATAAAGTTGAAAAGGTTCTTAATTAGGCAATAATTAAGTTTCTAAATAATAGAAAGATAAACCCCAAAAGCATTTGAATTGCTTTTGGGGTTACTTTTTTTAGATATTGTCAGTCCGGGGACTTATCTATCTTGATTTAATTACATATATGATTTTACTTTAATTCCAACCCGGATTTTGATTACCTTCTAAAGCCGGATTTGCCTGCATTTCACTAAGAGGAATAGGCCATAGTAAAGCATGCTCGGGTATTTTACCTACAACAGCCTGCCCTTCCGGTTTATTCTGAATAAGAGCAGAAGCAAGTGGTGTCCATTTTAATTTACCGGATCCTATACCATCAGCTTCGGGATATAAACGGGTGCGGCGAATATCATCCCATATCTTAAACTCAAGCGGGAACTCATGAAAACGTTCAGTAAGAATTGCCTGAATCAAAGCATCGCCTGTTGCAGTTTCGTCAGGCAAACCGGCACGAGTTCTGACCTGATTAAGGTAACCTCTTGCCTCTGCTTCAGTACCTGTGCGCGCCAGTCCTTCCGCTGCAATCAAAAGTACTTCTGCATAACGGAATATTGGCATATTATAATCACCATTACGTCCGTTAATTAAAGAACCTGCATCAAACCATGCCCAGTTGCCTACATTATTTAAGGTATGACTAACACCTGTACCGTCTGTATATTCTCTGAAAAAGAACTGTTTCTCCATATTACGGATATCATCAGGATGATAACTGTTCAATAATAAATCAGAAGGCAGATAAGCGTTGTATAAAACATCACCGCCCGGTTTGAATACACTTGCACCTTCAGCATTCTTCCATTGGAAAGCATCAGTTCCTATAGAACGGACTGCATACGAGTTACCAACATTAAAACTAGTTTGGTTGTACTCTTTGGCATAAATGATTTCGTTTGATAATTTAGTAGTCTTAATCACATTGTAGGCCGATGATAAATCGGTGCTGCTACCATTAGGCTGCTCAAGTGCATGCTGACCGCCGTTTATTACGTTTTTGGCCATAGCAGCTGCTTTTGAGTAGTACTCATTACCTCCATTTACCGGAGCACCTGCCCACTGCAGATACACATTTGCAAGCAGTGTCTGCGCCATTGGTCTGGTTACATAACCATCGTTTGCATAAAACGATACATTAGGCAAAGCATTACCTCCGATTATATCAAGCAGATCAGTTTCAATATTTGCATATACCTGTGCTGCAGGTGTACGCTCAACATAAATTCCTTCAAGCGAAGTAAATGGTTTATCGATATAAGGAACATCTCCATATTCCTTTACAAGATATGAATAAGCATAAGCACGGAAAAACTTACCTTGTGCAACAAAATTAGCTATCTGATCAGCTGACAAAACATCTGTCATTGCAGGTATATTTTCAATAACAAAGTTTGCACGTGAAATACCAATATAAAACTCTGTCCACATCTTCTGAGAAGTGGCATCAAAAGATTCAATATTAAAGTTTCCACCTTCTGAAGCATTGGTAAACGTTCTGTCCTTACGTTTATCAACAAAAAGACCTGACATAACGCCACCCCACATAGTAGCCTTAGGTGTCCAGCCACCATCCACATCTATATTGTGTAAATAAGGAACTCCTCCAAAATAGAGAGCATTTACTCCTGTAACAGCATCTGATTCTGTTTTCCAAAACTGGCCTGTTGTTTTCTCATCCAGTGGATCTTCTTCCAGAAATCCTTCACATGAACTTAATACAATTGTAAAGGAGATCAGGCAAAGTGCGTATTTATATATTCTTTGTAATTTCATATGATTACTTTTTTTATAATTCCTGACTATCATTTAAAACGTCACATTAATACCCACAGTGTAAGTTCTGGGACGTGGGTATGTAAAGAACTGACGGTTAGTTCCCCATTTATTATCACCCAATCGGGATGAGTTTTCAGGATCATAACCTAAATAATCAGACGAAGTGATTAAGAAAGCATTATTTACGTTTCCATACAGTCGTAATGAGTATAATCCTATACTTTTCAATGAATTAGGAGTAAAGGTATAACCCAACTGAATAAGATTGCCACGCAAGTATGAACCATCAGCTACCCATGTATCATCAGCATTGGCATTATTACCCATACCGAAGTTTGCCAGGCGAATTGCCTGAGCAGTACCATTTGGGTTTTTTGTCGGATGCCAGGCTTCCTGCCACAGACGATCTATTCCACTTGTCAGGAAACGTCCCTCAGCTGAATGGAAAAATTCCTGCATAATATCAGCTCCCCAGGAGAATTGTAAATCGAAAGTAAGATCAAACCCTTTATAATTGAATGTGTTTATGAAAGAACCCATCCAATCAGGCAAACCGTTACCCAGGATTTCTCTCTGCTTGTATGTTACTTTTTCACCAATAGTAGATGGCACATTCATTGTCTCCCTATCCCAGTTAGCTTCAACACCATCATAAATACCTGCACGTCTGTAACCATAAAATGATGAAAGCTCTTCACCTTCACGGATAAGCATTTCATAACCTACAAACCCATCAAGAAGAATCTGACGCTTACCGGTTGCCTGGTCTACTGATGAACTCTCATCAAGTTTTTCCACTTTATTCTTGTTGAAACTTAAGTTCAAAGTACTATTCCACTGAAAATCATTTGTTTCAACCGGGTAAGCATTGACTAACAGATCGAATCCCCTGTTGGATACCTCACCAATATTACTGGTAATAGATGAGAAACCTGTAGTTCTTGGAATCGGACGACTTAAAAGAAGGTCTGTAGTATATTTATAGTAGTATGACGCTTCAATATTCAGCCTGTCATTAAATAAACCCAGATCCACACCAACATCCCACTGATTGGTCTTTTCCCATCTCAAATCAGGATTAGGCATACGCTGAGTATAAGATACTGTCTGCAATGATTCACCTATAATAGTTGTAGATTGCCCAATTGTGGCTAGTGAAGCATATGTTCCAATTTCAGAGTTACCTGTTACACCAAAAGATGTGTGAGGTTTCAGACGACTTATTACAGCATTATCTGCTAAAAAGTCTTCGTTAGTCATCAGCCAGCCCAGACCAATTGAGGGGAACCATGAATATTTATTGTTTGCTCCGAACTTAGATGAACCATCCCAGCGACTGGTAACTGTAGCCAAGTACTTGTTGTCGTATGAATATGCAATTCTGGCAAAATATGAATTCATTGTCCATTTATCATGGTCATTTCCTACAGATGGTCTGTCAGAACCTTTACCTAAGTTGTAATATCCGTAGAAATCGTCAGAAAAATTACTGCCTACTGCATTGAAATAGGTATAACTCCTTTCCTGCCACGACACACCACCCATTGCATTGACTGAATGACTTCCAAGTAACCGGTTATATGTCAGATAAGTTTCTTCCTGCCAGTAAAGAGTGTTGGAATTATTCCCTTCGGCTCTACCGGTTGAACTCTGATTAATAAGAGGACGTGGAGTAAATGGAGTATAGTTAGCATTGCGGTTATTCTGATAGTCAACACCAAACTGTGTTTTAAGATCCAGTCCTTCAGCTAAATGGAAAGTAAGTGCAGCATTACCAAAAATCTGGGTTCTGTACTGTTTTGCCTCCATACGTTTAAGCAACTCTACCGGGTTACCAACACCTTCGGGGCTAAATCCCTGCATAGCACCCGGATTTGGATTATTCTGGTCACGGTAAATAGCATCTGTACTGAAACTATTTGTCTGTGCATACTGACCATCGAGCATCACCGGAAGAAATGGCAATAACTCAATCATTGTACGCAATGCACCCTGACCATAAGGATTGTCAGATGTTCTGTTACCCCAGGAGTGATTCACAAGCAGGTTAACGCCTGTTGACAACCATGAAGTAGGTTTATCATCATAAGCCAGTTTAGCATTTATACGCTTAAAATAAGTGTTATGCAAAATACCTTGCTGATCAGTATAGTTAAGAAATGCTCCTACTGAATGATCGTTATCACCGCGTTGAATACTAACCTGGTGATTCTGAGACAATGATGTTCTTGAAGCCTCCTTCTGCCAGTTTGTATTGTATTTAGGCGAACCATCAGCATTAAATATACGTTCGTCAGTAAAGATTTGTGACAGATCTGTTGTAAAGTTTCTGTTTTGCCATGCATTAGCATTTTCAAGTCCCTGTTTGAAAGTACTCATCCACTCATTTGCATCCATCACGTCCATGAATCTGGCCATCTCACTTACCGATACTGAACCATCGTAAGATACACGTGCACGATTTCCCGTATTACCTCCTCTTTTTGTAGTTACAAGAATAACTCCGTTTGCTCCGCGTGCACCATAGATAGCAGCTGATGAAGCATCTTTCAGAACCTCAATAGACTCAATATCATTAGGATTTAAAAACTGGAAATTCGACATAACCACGCCATCCACAACATATAGAGGACTGGCAGAAGCATTAATAGTGGAGATACCTCTGATAATAACTCTCATCTCACCACCCGGCTGACCTGTATTTGAAAATATATTCACACCTGCAGCCTTTCCTTTCAATCCTTCAAGAGCATTAAAAGATTGGTTCTTTACTATATCGCTTCCTTTTGCAGTTGAAATTGATCCTGTTACATCTGATTTTCTCATTGTTCCATAGCCCACAACAACAAGTTCATCCAGTGTCTGTGTATCTTCTAAAAGAACTATGTTAAAAGTACTTATTCCGGTTGTATTAACCTGTTGATCTAAATATCCTATGTATGAAATTGTTATAGTTGCACCTCTTGCAACCTCTAACTGAAAATTACCGTCAACATCAGTAACAGTTCCATTTGTAGTGCCATTCTCAATTATATTTGCACCAATTACAGCAATACCTTGTTCATCAAGCACTCTACCTGAGATCAGATTTCCTTGTTGATTAATTGCTGTTACAGTTTCATCAAATGCCACTACTCCTAACTTCGAAGTCGGCATATCATTATAAACATAGCTGTCTGCAAAACTACTGCTTAAATTAAAAAGCAATAGAGTCAGCACAAGCATACCTATCAAAAATATGGATTTATTCATTTAATAATTTTTTTATTAGTATATTAAAAGTTACCTATACATGTGATAATTTTTCCGGATTTCATTAAAAAAAATTATCCTCCTTTTTGGGTATAATGTCAAAAATATTTATTTACATAGGCATATATTTTGTTATGGTTTATCATTTTTTATCACCTTAATAAGTCTCTTCATACGTGTAAACACCCTATTATCAGAAGTAAAGATAATGTAGTTGTTTTGTGACACCATTAATATTACTGTAATAACAAATATTCTTCTTTTTTTGTTTGTTTTTACGATGATTGAATTACTTATTTTTATACCAAATAGAATTGCTGAGTCATCTGTGTAAATTCTAAAAACAAGATGCAATTAAACAAAAACAGTTTCTGCTTGTTTAAATTGATTGTACAAAAAAGACGAATATAAAAATGGAATTAAATAAGATGAAAATTGAAGTTTGGACCGATATTATGTGTCCATACTGTTATATAGGAAAAATACATTACGAGAAAGCGCTCAGGCAGTTTGATCATGCAGATGAAGTGGAACTTGAATGGAAAGCTTTTCAGCTGAATCCTGATTTACCCGATAACGGCAATGGAATACCTGTTATGGATTATTTGATTAATCAGTCAGGATATCCCGAAGAAGGTATTAAAAGTATGTACAGCTCGTTAAGGGAACTATCCGAAGAGGCTGGTGCTGTTTTTAATCTCGAGAATGCAATTGCAGCGAATACACGTGATGCACACCGGCTTATAAAATTA
The DNA here is from genome assembly GCA_028683355.1 of Fermentimonas sp. Taxonomy (GTDB): domain Bacteria; phylum Bacteroidota; class Bacteroidia; order Bacteroidales; family Dysgonomonadaceae; genus Proteiniphilum. The sequence continues at coordinate 9,291 of JAQUIZ010000048.1, read as the reverse complement.
GCTGCTAAAAAAGGAATGGATAGCTTCGTATTAGGTAAACTGTCGAAAGCTTATTTTGAAGAAGCAAAAGATTACAGCGACAGGGATTTGCTAATTTCTATAGGAAAAGAGGCAGGTTTGGATAAAGAGGAGATTATTGAAATGCTTAACAGCGACGATTATAAATATGAAATTAAACAGGATATGCAGGAGGCGGCCAATCTTGGTTTTGATACCGTACCTACTTTTCTGATGGACAGAAGGCAGGCTATTGTTGGCTCAGAGCCTGTTCAATTGTTTATTGATGTTTTGAATAAAGCATACAAAGCATGGAAGAGTCGTACCGAAGAAGAGATAAAGCCTGAAGTATTTAAAGGAAAATCCTGTTCAGTTGACGGAGTATGCGATATATAATTTTGAAACTCAGATAAAACTTTTTATCTTTTTGGGGATTATACTAACTTTGTTGCTAAACCTTTTTAAAAGAACAGATGGAGTATTTAAGGATTGAGGCTGACGATAAAGAGCGGTGGAATAAAGTATGGGATTTGTATGAAAAGAGTTTTCCTGTTGCAGAACTCCGAAAAACAGACGATCATCTGCGTGCTTTTGCGGATGAGCGTTTTTTTCCTTTGTCTGCCTGGGAAGGTCAGCAGCTTATTGGGTTAATGTTCTTTTGGGAATGGGATTCATACCGTTATCTGGAACATCTGGCTGTTAACCCTGATCTTAGGAGCAATGGCTACGGATCTCAGATGCTTAGACATTTACGTGACTCTGAACATACAATTATACTTGAAATAGACCCACTTAACAACGAACTGTCGGTGAGACGATTACAGTTCTACGAGCGTGCAGGTTACACCCTTACACCATACAGGTTTGTTCACTTACCCTATAGAATTGGCGGCCAAGAGCAGGAACTGCTTATTTTAAGCTATCCCGAGATGATTAGTAAAGCCCAGCACAATGATTTCCTGAGATTTGTAAACGAAGTGGTTATTCAATATTGCGAAGGACATTCGCCTCAGTAATGACAAATCAGACATTAAGTATCGTGCTCATAACACGTATTATCTGATTAACCATTATTTTCTCTCTTTTAGATTTTGGAAACATGGGATATATAATAACTGTAATATTTTCCCCATCCACCATTTTGATGTAACCACCAAAACCCCAGGATGTCATTCTAGCGTCAGTTCTGAACTTTAATATACAGTTTTTTCTATCTGAGTAAGAGACAATCCACTGCCTGTCGATACGTTGCAAAATATCATCGAACGGGAATTTTGCTTGCCCTTTATATTTAAAAGTGGCCTTTTTCTGACCTGAAAAAACAGGAGGACTTACATTATCCGATTCCATATAATTCAGTCGCTTCCAAAAATAGGCTGTAATTATAGCAGGCGGAATCATGCCTACAATAAAGAATACAAGCAGAATCTGCCAAAAATTCATATTTAGTCCCCAGAAAACAAAAATGGCCGCCAGTATTCCAATGTAAAATATCAGGAATATTGATACCCAGTAGAAATATAAACGAAAAGTAAATTGCATTTTAATGTATTTGTGGTATTGTAATCTCTTCAGTTATATATATTTGAGAAAAACCCATCTCTTCTAGCATAGCTTTCAAAACCATCTTTGCCTGTTCTGTAGCATCTGCCAGTATACCCTGATTAACAGCATCCTTTATCATTATATCTTTCTCTCTGATAAGAGCTTCGTTATAATCTGATATCTTAATGGGATTGAATGCATTTTCACTTTCATTGAAAACCTGAACCGACTTCTCATCAATTACAGTATCCAGGATCTTTGGTTTAGGAATTGAAACGTGAATGGTGGAGTCATTCTTAACATCAATTTTCACACGACTGAAATCTACTCCCGCTTTTAAATAACCGTTATATTTAAGAAGAAAATATTTATCTGTAAGCGGTATGTTGATATTCAGGAATTTCATATAATCCTTGTAGCTGATAACTCCGGTGTAATTATGCTTCACAAGTGCCAGCTCCTGTATATGAGTAATTCTGTTCATTACTGTAGAACTGTTATACCCGTACTCTTCGGCCTGCTTACTATTTCTAATAAGCAGTGCAATTCCAAGTATTACTGTAGTAATAAAAAAGAAGAGTGTAGGTAAAGTTATTTTCCTCATAAATACAAAAATAATAAATATATTATTAAATAAAAGCTTTATTATCCTGATTTATACATTGTTTAAAAGCAAAAAAACCGGTTAAGCAATTGAAATGTTTAATATAACAACTGACTTAACCGGTTTAAAGAGAGAACGAATTTTTCAAATACTTACTTTCATCAACTATCAATCATCATCTTTACTTTTTTTATGACAAACCGCAAGCACGTGAATATATTCCTGTTACCGTATTTATGTGACTGTGAACCAACTCAGTGGAATTAGCTTTTATTGTCCCTTCACATACCTGATAAAACTGAACGGGCATATACTGACTCAGTAATGATAATGGGATTTCCTTTTTATTTAAGTTACTGAACAGCTTATTCTTTGCTTCTTCTATTTCTTTCACAGGCCAGTAATACCTTACCCTGTCAGAAAAACTGTATTTGCGTTTAAAAGCTTTTTGCTGCTCGTCACCGTGATAATATGGCTCCCAGTATTTTGGTTCATTTATCATTACCTTTTCCAATGTCTCGCTAAACTTTGACAGATTAGGATTTCCGGCACCATATATCTCAACTTCAATTGCCTCGAGTGACAAAAGAGCTTCACGATAAGCGTATGTAAGCCAGGGACCTACTTTTAAGATACAGAAGTGTCCTTCAACAAGCTTTCTGAGCATTCCTTCAGTCTGATAATCTGTAGAATGAGCCTCATAAACAAGTCGGTCATACTCAAGTATATTCTTACTCAGATCTTCCGCCTTTTCCGGCTGAAAAGCAAATATTCGGTCATCACTGAATTCAACTCCGGGCTGAACAACAACTCCTATTACCCTGTTCCATGCTTCATCTAAACCTGCTTTCTTGAAGTGTTTTTTAGTTACCGAGATAGTCTCTCTGGCATCTGCGGGAGATGTAGGTATAACCTCATCTTCCTCTTCCTGAGCACCACCCGGCACAGGCACTTCTGTACCAATAATATAAACCGGTTTATGATAATCTTTTCTGTATTCTGCCCATGTATCTTCGGCCACGCGACAAAGTGCTGCAGCTCTTTCGGCTACAATCTCGTCAGATAAAGGCTTTGATCTGTCACCTTCGTCATCTGCACAAAACATACTTGTGTCAAGATGAATCTTTTGAAAACCAGCCTTTACATACTCTGCAATAAGCACTTTTGCTTTATCCATTGCTTCTGCTGCGGGAAGTTTTCTCCATGGATTTGGTCCTAAATGGTCACCTCCCAGTAATATCATTTCCTTAGGAAAGCCTGTTTTATCAGCTATCCCATTAATGAATTCAACAAAATCAGCAGGCTTCATTCCTGTATACCCGCCATATTGGTCAACCTGGTTTGATGTAGATTCAATAAGCAGCAGCGACTTATCACTTTTGGCCTGCTTAAAACCGGCTTCCAACACTTCGGGATGAGCCGTACATACAGAGTATATACCTTTGGCTAAACCGTTGCGATTAGCCTCCATCAACTCAAGAAATGCCTCTAATGAACTTTTCATTTTATTTTATTTTTATTGTATCTTAATAATCTTCTGTCAAACCAAATATTGGTTTGTTATCTAACCATTTTCCATTTGTAAAATCAGGAAATTCAACCGGAGCACTTCCCAGAGCTATCGATCTCTCAGTAAGAGGTGTAACTGCAATCCATGCTGCTGTGTCGTAAACATCAATAACAGTAGGTATACCTCTCTTAATACACTCAACAAAAGAACGTATTTTAAGATATCCGGCACCTCCATGATCACCGCGAACACCGTCAGCCATAAACTTTTTCCATAAAGGATGCTCAAACTCAGGGATATAAGACTCCCAATCTTCCCATTTGTGACTTGGACTTCTGCCATCAACATAAACAGAGTTAGCAAGTCCTCTGTGATAAATCCAAAGTCCCTGGGTACCTTGTGCCATCATATTATTGGAATAAGGTCTTGGAGTATTTGTATCATGTGTAAGAGTTATTGTTTCACCTCTTTGAGTCTTTATTACAGTTGTAACCACATCGCCCAGCATCCAGTCGAGTTCTGCATTAGGATGATCCTTACCTCCCTGTTGTTCGATATACTCCTGTAATGCTCTTGATTTTGATGCTGTTGAAGTAAGAGAAACCATTCTGTTACCTCTGTTATCATCCATATAGTTAGCAACAGGTCCCAATCCGTGGGTAGGATACAAGTCACCGTTTCTTCTTAGCGAATGTACAGTTCTCCATCTCGCTTCACCTTCACCTTTCTCACCAAATTCTGCTCCCGGGCGAAACTTAACATCCCTCAAATCGTGACAGTAACTGCACTCATAGTGAAGCATATCTCCGAATAGACCTTCTCTTACCATTTTAAGCGCAGACATTTCGATACGATCAAAACAGTGGTTTTCCAGCATCATACACTGCATTCCTGTCTCTTCTGCCGTTTTAACCAGTTCCCAGCACTCTTCAATTGTAGATGCTCCCCATACTTCAGGTGCAACGTGCTTACCCGCTCTCATTGCCTCTACGCACATTGGAGTGTGCCATAACCAGGGTGTTGCAATTACCACAGCATCAATATCATCTCTGGTTATAAGATTACGGTAATCATAATCTCCGTTTGAATAACCTTCGGGCCTTTTGCGTCCTGACTCTTCAACCAGATTCAATGCTCTTGTAAGAGCTGTTGTATTAATATCACAGATAGCAGGAATCTGAACATCAGGCATTGTAACAATCGACCTCAGCAGGTTTGTCCCCATACCGCCTACTCCTATTATACCCAATCTTACTACTCTGTCATCCTTTCCCTGCAAAAACGAAGGTCCGGCAAAAGTCTTAGAAAATGCTTTATCGCCTATCATTACAGCGCCTGCTCCTGCAGCTGCTCTTTTTACAAAATCTCGTCTGTTTAGTGTCATATTATAAACTTTTTAGTTGTTCTGATATCAATATTTTAAAATTATCGATCCTCTTTCACCCTGAATATTTCTCCCATTTAAGGTTAGATATACAATATTCTGCTCCTCATCGTATCTATAGTCTTTAACCTTAAGGAATTCATTAGAGCTTGTAATAGATGCCGGTTTAGTAGTGTAAATTTCAACAACCTGCTCACCATACATCTTTAAATCAATTTCCAAAGTGGATTTATTATCAGTAACTTTATAAACATTATAGGTGCCGGTATTATTAATAAAACGATCCATTCTGTTTTTCCCTACTGTGTATTCTAAAGTATAATTCTTCTTATCCAGAGGCGGGAGATAGATATATCCAAAACCTTCAGCTTCGTAATATGCAGCTATTGGCTTACCATCAATTGCAGCGCTTGAAATATGCTCCCCCTGGTTGAGTTGAACCGATAATACCATATTTCCCAAAAGGTTATATTCATAAGCATCATCAATCATGGAACGGTTATCGATATTAACCTTACCTAGGGTAGTTTCCGACACTTTGGTATATTTCTTATACAACCATTGTGAGTAAAGCTGCTCTGTGTTTTTTGAAAGATAATGATCTTTGTCTGCCTGAATACTTCTCAGATAATCCACCCATCTCTTGTTAAGTGCAGGTTGCAGGTGATCATCATATGCAAGCCAGTTTGCCCAATGAGATTCAACAACAACAGTCTGTATACCCGAAGGTATGCTATCAGGCAATTTTGCATATTCATACCAAAGGTTTCCATGGTTATGCCTGTCAAGCAGTAATACACCATTATCAAATCCACCATCCAGTAATGGAGGATGATTCAAACCATGGATTGTAGCATAAGGTGTATTTGCATACTTAACTCCATTGTCACTCAAAACTCTCCCCAGACTATATTCTGCACCTGGATTAAAATAAAAGCCATATGAAATAAAACTCTCAGGAAAGGAATGACCATTTTCAGGACTAATGCCATACTGTGCCATTAACCGTTTTAAAAGTACAATATTATTTCTAATAATTGTCTCATCTCTTGGCTCTTGTTTTTCAACATTAAACCATTCAGCTCTGCTTTTTACTCCATCTTCCCAGTACTCGTGCAACACTCCGGTTATACCGAATTCAATATTTGCTGCATTGGATTTAACATAATCCATTATCTCTATTTGAGTGGGACCAATATATTCTGAGTTATCCCAGTTCTCTCCATCAGGATTACTGGTTGGATATTCTCCAAGGATATTTAGTCTGTCAAACTCACCAAGAATAAAAAGAGACATAAATCTCATTCCCAGCTCTTTCCCGACCTCAGCCATAGGTTGATAATCCCTCACATCAAAATCTCTTCTGATTCCTGCACGCCATGGTCCGTCAGTCTCCTCAAGAGAACTGCCCCCCATCCAGCCAACCTGACCAATGTTAACCGAAACACCACGTGGAAATATTATTCGCTCTGTTTCCTGAGACTCATTCAGCTCAGCAGTAAAGCCCTTAAATGATGTAAGAAAAACTCCTATTAAGATTGTGATTATACTCTTAGTTATTCTCATAATTTTATTTTACTGTAATTGTGTGAATTTTATTATAGCCTGTTGCGGGATTCCAAACATCCTCGTTAGCCAGGCGGATACTAAACCTTGGGTCATCAGCCAATGTCTCCTGCGGATCGGGGAAATTCAGACAAACATCAAACTCCTTGCCCTTCATCTGCTCAGTAACTGTTACACTCGCTGAAATATCAAATGCCTCACCTCCAAACCAGTAGCGTGGGTCAACCCCTAAATCAAATTTATACTCCTCTGCTGAATTAGTTTTTGAAACCAGAATAAGTTCTGCATTACGAGGATTATAAGGTGCTGCAAATCCAATATTCATCATATTGAGCTCCATCTCAAACTTCTCACCAACACTTATATTGTTTGAAAATGATCCCTCTGTCAGCACGAATCTGTACCCCAGGCGACGCTGAATCTCATCCATACAGTTATTTGTAAGCCAGTCGCTGATTACACCCGGATGGTAGTTCATATTAAGAAACGACCAGTGGTATTTTGCCATATTCTCTAATGCACTATTGCATTCAGAGTAAGAAGAGGGCTGACAAGTTTCGCCACCCATAGGCAGGTATTTGGATTCCCACTCCCAATATTTTCTGAAGTTTCTGTTGCCTCCGAAAGTACCTCTGTCATCCTGATCAGCCAGGAAACAGTCGTTATGAAACCCAACCCTTGATAAATCCGACTGATCATAAGCTGTTTTCAAAGACACTGTGTCTGTATATGTTATGCCAAAGCTATAAAGCTTAGCTGCAGGATATCTCACTAGAACCATTCTCTCTTTTGGTAGTGCTTCAAGTAATGCATCAATAACTTTACGTCTGGGACCATATTCATCTTCATTTGGGCGGAAGTTATAGTTTTCTGTGTAGTACCATTCTCCCCAAACGCCAATAAACCCGGCTTCCAATGTTGCAATTACATCCACGTACTCCTCAAAAATCGGTCTTAATTGTTCAATGTGACCAAATAAGATATCTTCAGGTGCATCCCAAGGGATATCATTCTGATTGTTAGTGTATCTGAATCTCACAATAGCCTTGCAGCCATTGTCTCTCAGAGCATTCATATTAGTTACAATTCTATCAAGAAACTCCTGAGATATAGGCTTATCTCTGAAATCAGGGATAGTGTAAGCAGTGTATACCAGTGATATACCTTCTTTTCTTATCCCTTCAAGGAAGGATTGAGTCAGTACACTACTGTTACCTGTACTTGTTTCATGAAATCTGTAAAAACCTCTTTCCGGGTTTACAAAATTCTCTAGTGATTCTGTAAACTCTACTTTTTCAATTTTATACTGATTATCTTTATTATTATCCTCTGTATCTATTGTTTCACTGCAACTAAAAAGTATTGTGGAACCAATTAATAAGAGCAGATACTTAAACTTCATAATTGTATATTTAAGCTGATTAAAAATTGGCCACCTATATAAAAGACAGATCTACAGGTGGCCAATATATCAACAGTTTACCTCAATCTAACGGTTAATCCTTCGTTCTTATCTCCGGAAGCGGTTACTGTAGGCAGACCACCTGAGGTAGTCCATGAATTACCTTCTCCTTCAGCTCCCGAATGTCCAATCATAATCTTTACAGAATCACCCAGCTTAGGAATCATATTTTTCATGATCTGAGCCTCAAACTCATAAATATTATCTTCCACTTTAACCATTTCTGAAATAGTCATCAGACCCATTCCAGGCTCAACTACGTTTGGAGTAAGCCATCCCCAGCCTCCGCCTTTAGTTTCGTCATAAGCAGCTAATCTCATGTCATAATTACTGCTGATAGAGCCCTGCATCAGGTAGTTTGCTGCACCGGCATCCCACATCCAGCTGTTATAGCCTGTTTCAGGATCACCATCTACATTAAGATAGATATCCATTGCATTTGCATGCAAAATATCCATTTTCATATACATATAGATATATGTTTGGTCAGCAACAAATCTAACCTCTTTCAAGCGTTGATAATCACTGTTTTTCTCATCCAGTACTGCTATTGCAAGATGTTTCTCATCAATTTCTGCCCAATCATCAAACTTACCGTCTAATGTAATATTTACTTCAGGCATTGCATTTTCATCTTCTTTTTTAAGTGATACCGTAACAGATCTCTTTGCTGTTTTTGTAGCATTAGAGCTGCTGGTTGCAAACAGTTCAACTTCATAAGTACCCTCTTCAGCAAATGTATGAGTAGGGCTTTCTTCAGTTGACTTGTTTCCATCTCCGAATACCCAGATATAGGAAGCAGCATTTTCAGAAGTGTTGTTGAAAGTCACAACTAACTCGTTCGCAGTAAAATCAAAAGATGCACTTGGTGCTATTGATGGACCACTACTATCTTCCGCACTGCAAGAAATCATTAACAGTCCCAATAATGAGACAAAAAACAAATAGCTTAATTTTTTAAAGTTCATTTTTATATGTTTTTGTATTAAATAATCATAGGATTTGTTCCCACAACCTTAGTTATACCCCAGGGTTGTCATCTTATCTGACAATCCGGGATAAAGTTTCATAGCATTTTTATAATATATTTTTTCTAAAACCTCTTTTGGTAAGCTTAGCCCCTTTACAGGATTCATCCCAAAAAAACCACCTTCAACCATCTCATCTGTTTCAAGAATTCTGAAAGTGCGATTGAATCTTGCAATATTATTAGACATCTGCTC
>JAQUIZ010000047.1 GCA_028683355.1 Fermentimonas sp. | reverse complement strand
TCTCCAAAAATTGTGTCTGAGTGCAGAATGAGATCGATATATTGAGCCCTTCTGTAAATAAGCATACTGTCGTTCTTATTCAAAACACTGTCTGACAGCTTGCCTCTGAAGTCTTCAATACTGTTATATCCTTTCTTTTCCATCCACTTGGAAATAGTTTTGTTTATTTCAGTTATAACTCCTGTGCCGTACTTATAAACTGCACTCACTACCTGAACACAAGAAGCACCTGAAAGAAGTAGTTTTATTACATCTTCCCCATGGAATATACCACGGCTACTGCAAATATCGGCACCAATTCGCCCGTAAAGCATACCTGCATAGCGAAGCGACTTCTTATAATCACCCCTTCTGCTGAAATTAAATGATTTTCGGTGTTTCTCTTTTTCAATATCAATATCCGGCTGAAAGAAGGCATTAAAAAGCACCAATCCGTCAACTCCGGCTTCATCCAGTTGTTGTGCAAAATTAAGAATATTAGTATAATCTGAGCTTAATTTAACTCCAACCGGAATCGATAGCTTTTTTTTAATTGATGAAACAATATCAATCTGTAGACTTTCAATCGCTACACCATCACGATCAAAGCGTGTAGGTGTCTGGTAAAGGTTAAGTTCAATACCATCAACTCCTGTTTCTTCTATCAACTTTGCATATCTTATCCATGATGATTTGTTTACAGCATTAAGACTGGCTATAACCGGAACTGAAACGCTCTCTTTTGTCTTACGCAAAATATGTAAATAGTGTTCTATCTCTGATCGCTCTACTTCAGGATGCAGGGTTATCATTTCTGCATGAATATCATTATACTCCTCAAGCATTTCATCATGCTGCAGATTCTCCAGCTGCACCTGCTCTTCGAATAATGATTTATAAACTATTGCAGCTACTCCCGCATCTTCGGCTCTTTTCAGGGTATCGGGATGAGATGACAGTTCAGATGCTCCTAATATTACAGGACTGCTTAATGGTATTCCCATGTAGGATGTTTCCAGGTTGTTCATTTTCTGCGATTTTTTAAGGAATGAATAAAAAAATGTTATGTAATTATTATAACAGAAGTTTAATGGAATAGTTTAATACTTAACTTAAATATCAACAAAAAGCCTCAACTGATCTGAAATCAATTGAGGCTTATGTAACCTGGTACTCGGAGCGGGACTTGAACCCGCACAGCCTATAATGGCCACAAGATTTTAAGTCTTGCGTGTCTACCATTCCACCATCCGAGCGGACCTTTAGTTCAAGGCGGGACTCCGTGATTAAAACGGTTTGTAAAAATTGTCCCTCACCAAATAAATTTTATGAGAGCGGAAGACGAGACTCGAACTCGCGACCCCGACCTTGGCAAGGTCGTGCTCTACCAACTGAGCTACTTCCGCATTATTTTTAATCCTATTATAAATACAACTGTTTTTATCTTGCCAAGGCCGGATTCTCATTATCACCTTTGGGCAAGGTCGTGCTCTACCAACTGAGCTACTTCCGCATTATACGACTAAACAGTTTACGCAAAAAAAGTGATTTCTTTAATTAAATCGATGCTCTCTAGCACAGTTTATTTTGCGACTACAAAAGTAAAAATGTTTCTTTAATTTACAAAGTATTTTCGAAACATTTTTACTGTTATCTTTGATTTTTTTTATTTCTTCGAATTATATGCCTGATTATGCGATCTCGCGGGCTGAAGCCAGTGTCAACTTTTTAGCATATGTGATGAATATTCCTGTTAATAAAAGGTTCAAACACATTGCTAAAACTGAAACAACTAATAATACTCCTCCAATTTGATAGCCTATTGCAATAAAAAGAACACCTGCGCCTACTTCTCCTCTTGCAAACATTCCTATTGAAATAGCAAGTCGCTCTGCAATCTTTCTGTCTTTATAGAAAAACAGAGGAAATAACTTACCAATGTTTGAAACAAGAGTAACTATAAATACATGCATTGCTATAACACTCCAGTGGGGCATAGGTATCTGAGAAACAACTGATGTTGAAAGTGAAGCGTCTGTACTAAAGTCTACACCTATAAACAGTGGCATACTTAGACCAACAAGTAACATGAAAATGTAGGAAATGGAGCTTGTTACTTTCTCTTCCTTCACTTCCGGTACTGGTGGATGTTCTCCTTTCATAATCATACCCAGGATAAAAGCAGGTAGTAAAATTTCAATATGGATACCACCTTCATGTCCGTAAAAATGGGTTGTTATACGGTAGAGAGCTTCGATTACAATATAAAGAAGTACTGAATAGAACAGTATCGACTTCCAGTCCTGCTTAAGATTGTAAGAGTTCATCTTCTTCCAGCCCAACCATATAAGTACTACTGCAACTATAAGAATTACAAACATCTGCCAGCGCATCCCTATCATCAGAATCTGAAGAGGTATCATTAGGAGTATCGTATCCAGATCATCGAAAATAGCAAGAACCTGCACTTTCTTATAAACCCATGTATGTCTCAATCCGGCAGCAGCCAACATTGTAAAGAGTATTCCTGCAGATGTTGGAGCGGCATAACGACTAAGAAGGAAGGTCTCTTTCCATGCATCTCCATTCTGCCATATCCTCATCTCAGGAGGTGCAACAGCAAACAGGTAATACAATGCCACCAGAACCCATGGGAATGCGGCAGCACCCATCGCAACACCATAATCGAGCGTATAGCTGCGCCAGTGTTTTTTATTCAACTCAAACTCACGGCCAACATTTATCATTATGAAGGCAAGAGAGATATAGAGCAAAGAATTTGAAACTAATTTAAATGTAGGGAAACTTGCTCCTAAAAAAGGAGGTAAAATTTGTGATAAAACAAGACCGATAACCAATAAAACAGAAAACGAATAGACTTTTCTCATCAAATAAAATTAAATAAACGGCAATAAAGAAAATCTTAAAGAGAATGCCATTTTAAATTAAAAATTCAGGTGGTAAAATAACAAAAAAAAATCCGTTTTGTTCTGATTTTTTTTGAAAATTTAGTCATTTATTTTTCCCTGCAGAATTAACTACTTCATAAACACCTGGTCGTGAGGAATAAACCTGGTAACTTTGCAACGGCTCTTCTGAAGGACCTTTTTCAGGTGTCCCAAAACCCAGACCTGATTGTCCATAGATAGTTACAAACACAGAATTACACCCGGGGCATTCTGCTTTACCGTCTCCCCGGGGTATAATTCTTACATTTCTGTTATCTTCATATGGACAGCACAAATCATATACAAAAACATTACTTCCCGTTACATCTGTTACCGCAAGCAGACCTGCATAACCAAGTCTGTCTGTACTCAGGCGCGGATCAGTAAAAATCTTATATGACATCCCCTCTCTTAATGAGTGATCATAGGCATTAAGGTCAATCGTAAAATTTACAGGAGCAAAAGGTATTGTAAACCGTGGGGTATTATCCAAACAAGATAACAGGAAAAGAAAAGCTATTGAAAAATACCTTTTCATCCGCATCTGCTTAACTGAATTACAAAGTAGCACCATCCAGTATAGTGTCTATGTTATTCAGTTCTTCTTTTGTAAAATTAAGATTCTGCAATGCGTTTAAATTATCTTTCAACTGTGTCATATTTCTGGTTCCAACAATAAGTGATGTAACTCTCGGGTCTCTCAAAACCCATGCAAGAGCCATTTCTGCCATCGTTTGACCTCGTTCTCCGGCTATCTCATTCAGTTGCTTTACTTTTTCGATTAAAAGAGGAGAAACCTGATCTTCTCTAAGGAAACCATCAGGGTTTGCTGCACGTGAATCATTTGGTATACCATGAAGATATTTATCTGTAAGAACTCCCTGTGCAAGTGGAGAAAATGCTATAAATCCTGAACCATACTCTTTTGTAATGCTCAAAATCTCTTCTTCAGGCTTACGGTTAAACATACTATACTTATCCTGAAAAATTAAACATGGAACATCCCTCTCTTTCAGATAATTTAATGCTTTTCTAGCCTGAACAGGAGGGTAGTTCGAGAATCCGATATACAGAGCTTTTCCCTGACGCACTATATCAACCAAAGCCTGCATAGTCTCTTCTAAAGGTGTATTCTGGTCATACCTGTGAGTATAAAAAATATCAAAGTAGTCAAGTCCCGTACGTTTCAGACTCTGATCAATACTTGCCATCAAATACTTTCTTGAGCCTCCGTCGCCGTATGGTCCTTCCCACATATAATACCCGGCTTTAGAAGAAACAATCATCTGATCGCGGTGTGAAGAGAGATTTTCTTTCAATATCTTCCCAAAATTAGATTCTGCTGATCCGGGAGGAGGACCATAATTATTAGCCAGGTCGAAATGAGTTATTCCTTGCTCGAAAGCATAAAGAATCATCTCCCGTGCTGTTTCGTAATCATCAACGAAACCAAAGTTGTGCCACAAACCAAGTGAAATTCTGGGTAGCTGTAGTCCGCTTGTTCCACAATAAGAGTAATCCATAATATCTGTTTTAAATGGTGAATAAATTAATTAATTCATTTTCTTTTCAATTTCGGCATCAGACAGTAAACTTATAATCTTTTGCCCGTCTGGTGTATATGACGGTGAAGGTGTCGCGAAAAGCTGGCTTACAATAAGCAACATCTCTTCGCCCGAGAGTGCCCTGCCATAGGGTATTGCGGTTAGCCTGGCAAGCGACAGTGCAATTGACTCCTGAATCTCAGACTTTACATCACTTCCTGTTTCCAAACTATAATTTATCATTGACTTGATAATCTGACCCGGGTTAGTATTTTCTATTTCTGACGGTACACCCTGAATAGCAAAACAATTATTTCCCAAGTTGCTCAACTCAAAACCAAGTGCCTCCAGATCATCCATTATTGATGGCAAGGCAGCAGACTCTGAAGCTGTTAGTTCAAGAACCTCAGGGAAAAGAACCCGCTGAGAAACTCCTTTCCTGTTTCTGATCTGAACAAGATACTTTTCGAATAATATTCTTACATGTGCCTTATGCTGATCAATAATCATTAATCCTGATTTGACAGAAGTCAGTATATATTTTTGTTTATACTGATAATGTTCGGGATAAAGATCTGTCTCAGGTATATTTTGTGCAGAGCTTATTAAAGAGTTTTCTGAGGGCAAAACCTCTTCCTCGAAACTCCTATGAAGCTTTTCCCACCCGAAAGCTGGTGCTGACACCCTGTCTGATTCAAGAGAAGGGCTATTAAAAGGATTATACGAAGGGTCGATATTTACTCTCGGCATTTGAGTGCGTACCGAAGGATCGTAAACAGGTATTTCAGGAGCATCCTCTCTGTCGAAATCGATAGTCGGAACTGCATTAAACTTTCCAAGCGACTCTTTAACTGTCACCATAAGAATTTGCCATAAAGCCTGCTCATTCTCAAACTTGACCTCAGTCTTTGTAGGATGAATATTAACATCAAGAGATTCAGGGTCAACCTCAAAATAGATATAGTAGCTGGGCTTCTCATCAGGAGAGATAAGCTGTTCAAAAGCAGTCATAACCGCTTTATGAAAATAGGGGTGACGTATATACCTGTTGTTTACAAAGAAAAACTGACTCGAGTTACGTTTCTTTGCATATTCGGGTCTGGATACATAGCCATAAATCTTGCCAAGTGTAGTTTCAGCCTCTATTTCAATCAACTGCTGTAAAATATTTTTTCCCTCCAGTTGTGCTATGCGCTGCTTTAATACGGCTTTAGCAAGATGTAGTGTTTCTATATCATTTTCAATGAGTGAGAATTCTATATCAGGGTGCACCAAAGCAATTCTTTCAATCTCATTAAATATATTACGCCTTTCAGTTTCATTAGACTTTAGGAATTTCCTGCGGGCAGGAACATTGTAGAATATGTTTTTTACAGAGATAGATGTGCCTCTACCACAACTAATAACCTCTTGTTTCTCGAGCCTGGACCCGGAGATTATCAACAATGAGCCTAACTCATCTTCTTCTCTGCGGCTCTTTACCTCAACCTGAGAAATTGCAGCAATTGATGGTAATGCTTCTCCACGAAACCCCATAGTGGTAAGTGCGAAAAGATCATCCGCACTTTTAATCTTAGAGGTAGCATGCCTTTCAAAAGCCATTCTTATATCGGTTGCAGACATACCTTTACCGTCGTCTATTACACTTATAAGAGTACGGCCTGCACCTTTTATATATATTTGTATATGTTCAGCTCCCGCATCTATAGAGTTCTCCACCAACTCCTTTACCACTGAAGAGGGCCTTTGAATTACTTCACCGGCAGCAATCTGATTGGCGATGGAATCGGGAAGAAGATGAATTATGTCAGTCATTTTTAATTAAACCGTTTTTATCGCAAAAGCCAAAAGATGAAAATTAATAAAAGAATTACAGCAATAATTATTAGTAACCCGTTATTTGTAATAAATGAATTTCCACCTGCTTCCTCTCTGTCTTTACGTTTCTTTAAATAGCGTGTCTGTGAAACAAACTCAGATTTAAAATCTTTCTTATCAACTTCAGTTCTTTCGGGCATAACACCCATTTCTCTCTTTACTGACTCAATTCTCTTTTGCAATTTCTCTTTACGCGCATCCTCATCCGGATCATAAAGAATTGGTTTATAATTAAACTTGCGTGGTTTACGGTTTTTATAGAAAAAAAATACTCCCATTGTAAATAGATATTTGAAAGTTACAAATATAAATAATCATTATAATAAAGACAAAACACCAAAATAGTTTAAACCAGCTTTAGATTTTCTGATTCACATTTAATAATCACAAAATCAAAAACTGCTATATTAAAGGGTGATGTCTTCCCTTTCGAAACGCCTTTGCGGCTCACTGTCAGCATCCTCACTTTTCCTGACATTACTCCGGAAAATATCTGAAGAACTAATTGGTCGTAAATAATCAAGCCAGACAAACCTCTCCAGACGAGTTTGCTCCGGCTGCAACTGCGGCAACGGTGTTGTAACTGCTGTAGTTGCCGGCCACAACTTTAGTCTCTTAATTTTATTATTCTCAATATCCATCGAGAGATAGGGACTTTCAGTTCTGTTAAGTCCAATAATTGTACTGTCTTCTTCTACAAGATAATAGAGTGACTCGGCATTTCCTTCAACCAACACGTTATAAACTTCACCATCCCTGAAGTAAGCTGTCATGTCTCTCCCGCTAAGCTGATTATACTGATCACCTTCCCTTCTGTCCTGAATCGCCATTGCGTAATCTTTTACAATAGCTTTTTCTATAGTGGAGTCGTTCATATGAACATTAATCTGATACCCTGATATCTGATTGTTTTCGTTCCATACAACCGGAGATCCGATCATATATATCACTGAATCGCGTGAAGAGTAATGTATTGAATCACAAACACCCTGTATATCGGCCCGGTAAAATCTAACATCGTAGAAAGCTTTAATATCCCGGAAGGTTGAATCTGTACTCATAACAAGTGTATCACCATGCAGAAAAAGACTATCCTGACCGGAATAATCTATAGCATAAGCAGAATCGGTAGCAAGACCATATTCGGTTTTCTCATTATAAAACCCATAATTACCTATTATAATGCCTTTTCTCTCACTATCCTCAAGGTACATATTACCAAACACTTCACCTTCACCTGTAATCCTGTTATAATAAATTGTGTCACCAATTAAAACTTTAGT
The DNA here is from genome assembly GCA_028683355.1 of Fermentimonas sp. GTDB lineage: Bacteria > Bacteroidota > Bacteroidia > Bacteroidales > Dysgonomonadaceae > Proteiniphilum. The sequence continues at coordinate 12,507 of JAQUIZ010000047.1, read as the reverse complement.
TCCATCATTACTATAAACTTCAGAGCGGTCAAGTAGTCGTGAATCCTCAGTAACAGTATTATACCAACCATTATCAGTATAGATATATCCACTATCAGAAACGATTCTCGAAGGACCAAGAATATCTGCTACTTTTGTTTCAGTGTTATATTTTAAAGTGTCAGCATAGATCGTGTAATCTTCATTCACAAGCTTCACACTATCACTAAAGAGAGCCTCTTTAGTGTCGGGAGCATACTGTCCCCAGAAAGATGTGAGCTCGTTCTCTTCATCAACTAGCATCCCGCCTTCAAAATAATATCCAAGGTTTGCCATGCGATCGTAATCCAGACTGTCTGTAAACAAAGTTGCATTCTGATCTTCCATTCTAATATTATCGCGAAGACGTGCCAGTCTGGTATTCCCGTCATAAAAGAGATAATCGCCATATACAAAAATAGTGTCCCCCTGCTCCATACTCACATTGCTGAAAGCTTCAAATGAGTTTGTTTGCTGAAAAAGGTAAGCACTGTCACAATACATATAAGCGCCCTCATGAAAAAAGACAACATTCCCTGTAAGTATCTCGGCATCAAAACCGGCTCTTTTACTCCAGAGATCGGCTTGCCGTAACTCTATTATTTGTTCTGCACCCTCCGCCACGTCAGAATCACCTTCAACTACAACAGGTTTTATTTGCAGGGGAGTGTTTATAGAATCGGGCTGTTGTGCCGAAGCATAAAATATTAAAACAAATAGCACACTAAAGATAAGTGTGCTTTTCTTAAAGTATATAGAAGATTGTTTTTCCATTATTACTGAAAAAAACCTTTTATCTTAACCAGCCTGAATATCTAAACTCGCACTTCCTCCATTCAGGATCAATACGTACATATGTTTTCTCAATCTTTTCCTGAAGCCACTCGTCAACCATCTCCTGCTTGCGGGAATTTTCGGCCATCTGTTTTACAATCTGGTAATCGTTGTTGATATTGGCACGGTGACCTTCATTACGGTTGGTAATTTTCACCATCGCGGCTACCTGACGACCTTTATCATTAAGCATAAGAAATGGTTTTGAAATCTCGCCGGCTTTCATCTCTCCTGCAATCTTTGCAACATCCTGATTCAGCTCATTAAGTGCAAAACGAGGTGTACCTGCATTCGAACTGTTTTGAGTGTTGTTTACCATTATACCCTTATTATTGCGGGTATCTTTATCAGCCGACAAATAGGTTGCAGCATCATCAAATGTTATTTTTTTATCTATTATACCGGTTCTTATTGAGTCGAGTCTCACAATAGCTGTATCAAGTGACTCCTTCGGAACTTTCGGTTTAAGTAATATATGTCTGAAGTTTGCCATCTCTCCCCGGCGTTCAATCAGTTGAATTATATGAAACCCATATTCTGACTCTACAACATTTGACACTTTCTTTGGATCGTTCAATGCAAATGCCACATTGGCAAATTCAGGAACAAACCCTGATCGTGACATAAAACCGAGTTCTCCACCCTGAATAGCAGAGGGATCTTCAGAGTGCAATAACGCCAGCGTTGAAAATTCTCTCTCACCGCTGTTAACTTGTTCTGTATATTCTCTTAGTCTGGCCTTTACCTTATCAATCTCCTCCAGAGGAATTTCAGGCTCTACAGTAATAATCTGCACTTCCAGTGTTGTTGGTATAAAAGGAAGACTATCCTGTGATAAACTATTGTAATATTGTCTAATTTCAGAAGGCGACAGCTGAATACTGCCAAAATGTTTCTGCTGTACGTTCTGAATTATCTGTTGTTCACGTATCTGTTCACGTAAATCTTCACGTATAGCTGAAAGACGTTTTCCAAAGTACTCTTCAAGCCTTTCAACTGAACCTATTGAAGATATATAGTTATTTACATAATATTCCAGTTCACGGCTAATATTAGACTCTTGCACCTCTATACTATCAAGCTTTGCCTGATCCAGAAAGAGTTTTTGAATAGCTAATTGTTCCGGAATAAAACAATAAGGATCACCTTCAATACGCTGGTTTTGCATCAGCAGCTCTTTGCGGTATTCTTCAACTTCAGATTTCAGGATAGCCTCATCACCTACAACCCAAACTATCTCGTCTATTACATTATTCTGTGATAAAACGACCTGAGATGTAACCAATGCACCCAGAAAAAATAATATTTTTATTATAGATTTCATATGATTAATAATATTGATTCTTAAATGTATCATATGGAACTCGCTTTAGTCATTTTCTTAGGTTTAATGATGTTCATGCTTGTTTCATACGATTTAAAATATTTAATTGAAAAGTATCGCATGGAACTCGCTCAAATCATCTACAGTTTTGACAATGATTATAACGCTCGTTTCATTAACCGGATTAAAAATTATTGATGTAAAAGTAGGTATAATACCCTTAACAGCCAAACAACTCGATGGTTAAAAGTAGTTATAAGCACGCAGAGACGCCAATTTCAGCGTCTCTGCAAAATCAATTTAAACAGCCTCTTCTGCTTATCCTTCTATTGCTGCCTGTGCTGCTGCCAAACGTGCAATAGGAACACGGAAAGGAGAACACGAAACGTAGTTTAATCCTACTGTATGACAGAATTTTACTGATGAAGGCTCACCGCCATGCTCACCACAAATGCCGCATTTAAGAGTAGGCTTCACCTCACGGCCTTTCTGTACAGCCATACGCACCAGTTGCCCCACTCCATTCTGGTCTAAAACAGCAAAAGGATCCTGTTTAAGAATTCCCTTATCCAGGTACATTGGCAGGAATTTAGCAACATCATCACGGCTGTATCCGAAAGTCATTTGAGTTAAATCATTGGTTCCGAATGAGAAAAAGTCTGCTTCTTTTGCTATTTTATGAGCAGTTAAAGCTGCCCTCGGAATCTCAATCATTGTACCAATTTTATATTCAACAGAGTCGTTCTTTTCTGCAAACACCTTATGGATAGTCTCCTCTATAATATCTTTCTGAGCTTTAAACTCAAAAACTATACCTGTAAGCGGAACCATAATCTCAGGTATTGCAACAATACCCTCTTTTTTCAGTTCAAGAGCAGCCTCCATGATAGCCCGGGTTTGCATTTCAGTAATTTCAGGATAAAGGTTACCAAGACGGCAACCACGCAGTCCAAGCATAGGATTGGATTCCATAAGACCTTCCACCCGTTCGTGAATATCTTTATATGAAATACCCATCACCTTAGCCATTTCCATCTGCCCTTTTTCGTCGTGAGGAACAAACTCATGCAAAGGAGGATCTAGTAATCTGACAGTTACAGGGAGTCCGTCCATTGCTTTGAAAATTCCTATAAAATCTTTCTTTTGTAAAGGCAACAGTTTTTCCAGAGCTTTGCGTCTTCCCTCCTCATCTTTCGAAAGAATCATCTCACGCATGGAAACTATCTTATCCTCCTCAAAAAACATATGTTCGGTACGACAAAGACCTATTCCCTTAGCCCCAAAATGGCGGGCTACCCTTGCATCTTTAGGGGTATCGGCATTTGTTCTGACATCCATACGTGCATACTTCTCGGCAATCGTCATCAACTCATCGAAATTCTCATCCAGTTCAGCATCCTGAGTAGGTATTTTACCTTCATACACATTACCTGTAGATCCATCAAGAGAAAGCCAGTCACCCTCCTTTAGCTCCTTCCCGTTTATCGAAAGTGTTCGTGATTTATAATCTATTATTAGATTATTAGCTGCAGAGACACAACATTTACCCATACCTCTTGCCACAACAGCAGCATGTGATGTCATACCACCACGCGAAGTAAGAATACCTTGTGCAGAAGACATCCCTCTGAGATCTTCAGGTGAGGTCTCAATACGGCATAAAATAACTTTTTTGCCCTCTTTGCTCCATTCTTCAGCTTCATCTGCATGAAAAACTACCTGACCGGCAGCAGCTCCCGGTGATGCGGGAAGTCCGTGTGTAATAGGCTTAGCTTTTACCAGAACACTTTTATCAAATACAGGATGCAGAAGCTCGTCAAGTTTTTCAGGATCACAACGCTTTAATGCAGTTTTCTCATCTATGTATCCCTCATGCAACATATCAACAGCTATTTTAACCATCGCTGCACCGGTGCGTTTTCCACTTCTTGTCTGCAATAACCATAATTTACCATCCTGAATAGTAAACTCAAGGTCCTGCATATCTTTAAAATAGTCTTCAAGCTTCTGCTGCACAGCTATCAATTCAGCTGCACACTCGGGCATCACCTCTTCCAGTGAAGGAAACTTCAGCTGACGTTCTTCTTCAGAGACTCCCTTCATTTTTGCCCACCTGCGTGATCCTTCAGTTGTTATCTGCTGCGGAGTACGTACACCGGATACAACATCTTCACCCTGAGCATCTATTAGATACTCACCATTAAAAATGTCCTCACCTGTAGCTGCGTCACGAGTAAATGCAACACCCGTTCCGGATGTTTTACCCATATTACCGTAAACCATTGCCTGAACATTCACAGCTGTGCCCCACTCTTCCGGGAAACTGTTCATTTTACGATACAGAATTGCACGATCATTCATCCAGCTGTCAAAAACCGCACAAACTGATCCCCACAACTGATCCCACGGACTAACAGGAAATTCTCCTCCTGTTTTTTCTTTCACAGCTGTCTTAAACAATTTAACCAGCTGCTTCAGATCGTCTGTAGTAAATTCATTATCCAGTTCAATACCCCTCGAAGCTTTCATTTCTTCCATTATCTCTTCAAAAGGGTCAATATCTTCTTTGCTCTGAGGCTTCATTCCTAATACCACATCTCCGTACATCTGTACGAATCTACGGTAAGAATCCCATGCAAAACGGTCATTACCCGACTTCCTGGCAATTCCCTCTACAGCCTCATCGTTAAGGCCCAGATTCAACACTGTGTCCATCATACCCGGCATTGAAACACGTGCACCCGAGCGAACAGATACCAGCAAAGGATTATCCTTATCTCCGAACTTTGTACCTGTTTGTTTTTCAATCTGAATTATAGCATTTTCCACTTCACTTTTCAAAGCATTGATTACATAGTCACGCCCTAATTCGTTATATTCGGTACAAACTTCTGTAGTTATTGTAAAACCGGGAGGCACCGGTACTCCTATAAGATTCATCTCGGCAAGATTAGCTCCCTTGCCTCCTAGCAGGTTTTTCATATCTGCTCTTCCTTCAGCAGCACCATTTCCAAAGGTGTAAACTCTTTTCTTTTCCATTTGGTGTTTAGTTATGATTATTATACGTTAAAAAAATGTGTTTAGATTAATTATTGACTACCCAAATATATGTCATATAACTGAATATTTGGAGTGTAACCCTGCAGATTCTCTAAGTGTACGAACCCGAAAATCTGTGTGAGTGCATTGTTATTGACATACTTTGAAATTGGAGTACCATAGTTTCTGTTTTCATCAATACTCTGAACTCTGTAAATAGTTGTATCACTATAAACGAGAGTAAGGGCTAAAGTCAGGTTGGTATTACCCGACGGTGGTATCCCGATTGCATTTAAGTTGAAAGAAAATAAATTGTCTGGTATATCTCTTGATATTTCAGTAGAATCAAGTTTAAAACGGAATCCGTTTTTTTGTGTTCCGGGTGATTTAAATGCATATATTCTTGGAATATATGAAGCAGAGTAAATTTCAGGCTCGACAACTTGAATGCTAAGCTGTCCCATTTTAGAATCGATATCCGTCTGAGCCCTTTTTAATCTGGTTTTAACAGAATCATTCATTTTAAGGTATAGGTCTATTCTATCAGAATACCATGACAATGAAGTGTCCCATTGAGCCTGAGTAACATTGTGCTGGTCAAAAACTTTTTTTATGTAAGCCTCTTTTTCTTCTGGAGAGCCAAAACTCTGATAATCGTTCTCCATAGTAGCTTCGGCAATATAAACATCATACATCAGCTGTTCCATTCTTTTCCTGTTTAACACCTCCTTGGGTCTGTTCTGACAAGAAGATATTATAATACTCAATACTATGAGTAGTAAAAGATTTGAAACAGTCTCAGGTCTCACTTTTAATTGCTTTTTCTTTATGCTCCTTATCATATTTTTCACGTTCAGATTTTGACAATAGCGAATATGATAAAGTTTTTCTGTAAAATAACAGTAACAGAATCACGCCAACAGTTATGGCTGAGTCTGCAACATTAAATATAAATCGAAAGAAAAGAAATTCTTCACCTCCTATAAACGGAATCCAGTCGGGAAATGTTCCGCTAAACAGGGGAAAATATAGCATATCTACAACCTTACCATGGAGAAGCGTTGAATAACCTTCTCCCCATGGGACGATTGATGCGATATGACCAGCGTAACTGGCTTCGAAAAGAACACCATAAAAAACACTGTCAATGATATTACCGGAAGCACCGGCAAGAATTAATGCCACACAAGCAATAAATCCTTTCTTGAATCCCTCTTTAATAAGTTTATTCAGATATATAATTATAAAAACTACGGCAATAATACGGAAAATTGATAGGAACAGTTTTCCTCCTGCCTCAATCCCGAAAGCCATACCGTTATTTTCTACAAAATAAATCTTAAACCAATCTGTAATATTAATGGCGTCGTACAAACCCATGTGTGTCTTGACCCATATCTTCGTGAGCTGGTCGACGAGAATAACCAAAAAGACTACTAAGATAGCGACAAGCGTTTTCTCTCTACGACTATCCATATATCAAACTCTTCATATGATTGGGTATTATCTCCTTTTTTTGGATTTTGCCTCAATACTGAGAGTAGCATGTGGAACAGCGCGTAGACGTTCTTTAGGGATAAGGTCACCCGTCTCGCGGCACACACCGTATGTACCGTTTTCTATTCGCACCAGCGCAGCCTGAAGATTCTGGATGAATTTCATCTGTCGTTGAGCCAGTCTGCCGGCCTCTTCCTTAGAGAGAGTAGAAGCACCCTCTTCAAGCACTTTATAAGTTGGAGATGTATCAATAGTATCATTACCGTCAGCATTTGTTACAGCTGCCCTGTAATTTTCATACTCCTGTTTTGCCACCTCTAGTTTTTCATTAATAATAGCCCTGAATTCTTCCAATTCCTCGGCTGAGTATCTCGTCTTCTTACTCATGTTAAATTATTTTTTTGGTTGTGTGTTTCGTATCTACTCGCAAATATACATATAATACAAATAATTCTCAACTGTTTTTATGAATACTGACAGTCAATGATATATCATCAATTTCTATTTCATCTTCAAGCTGCTCATTTACAATCAGTATCTCATCAGCAAGCACCTGATTCCTGATATATTCTGAATTATCAGCTACCGCTTCATCTGTGGCGTTATCTGATACTATTTTCACTATAATCCTGTCAGTTATTTCAAATCCCTTAGCCTTCCTCAGATTCTGTATCCTGTTCACCAACTCGCGGGCAATACCCTCCTTGCGAAGTTCATCCGTAATAGTAATATCAAGTGCAACAGTAAGTCTGCCCTCATTCTCTACAAGCCAGCCGGGAATATCTTCTGAAATTATCTCAACATCGTCTAGACCAATTACCACCTCCTGATCTTCAATTTGCAGTGAATAAGTACCCGTTTTCTCAAGTTCCTGAATATCTTTATTTTCAAGCTCCTGAATTTTAACAGCCAGCTGCTTCATGATTTTACCGTACCTGGGACCCAGTTTCTTAAAGTCAGGCTTTGCTCTTTTTACCAGAATCTCACTTGCTGAATCAACATAAGCCAGCTCCTTAACATTTACTTCATTAAGTATAAGCTGCTCTACCGACTGCAAATTACTTTTCTGATTATCATCAGCAACAGGTATCATTATTTTGGTAAGTGGCTGACGAACCTTAATGTTTACCTTACGACGCAGTGCAAGCACTATCGACGACACAGTCTGCGCAAGATACATCTGATCTTCAAGCTGCTCATCTATCAGATGCTCCTCAACCAACGGGAAATCGGTCAAATGTACAGAATCCTGTCTCTCCTCACCTGCAACCGATGTTAAGTCCAAATACAACCTGTCAGCGTAAAATGGAGCTATAGGCGACATAAGCTTTGCAATTGTAACCAGACACTGATACAGAGTTTGATAGGCCGACAATTTATCATCAGTCATCTCTCCACCCCAGAAACGTTTACGATTAAGCCTTACATACCAGTTACTCAGATTATCGTTCACAAAATCATTTATAGCACGACCAGCCTTGGTTGGTTCATAATTTTCGTAACCCTGATCAACCTCTTTCACCAATGTATTAAGAAGAGAGATTATCCATCGGTCAATCTCAGGACGTTTCTCAACAGGTATCTGAGGATACTGATTCCTGAAGTCATCTACGTTGGCATAAAGCACGAAGAATGAATAAGTGTTGTAAAGCGTGCCGAAGAATTTTCTGCGAGCCTCTTCAACACCTTCAACATCAAACTTCAGATTCTCCCAAGGCGCTGCATTTGTTATCATGTACCAGCGCAGAGGATCAGAACCATATTTATCTATTGTGGTAAACGGGTCTACGGCATTACCGAGTCTTTTCGACATTTTATTGCCATTCTTATCAAGAACCAGACCGTTTGAAACAACATTCTTAAATGCCACACTACCCTTCACCATTGAAGCCAGAGCATGCAGGGTATAAAACCAGCCACGTGTCTGATCCACCCCCTCTGCGATAAAATCAGCAGGGAACACCTTTTGGAAATCCTCTTCAGGCAAATGAGGGTAAAACACTTGTGCAAACGGCATCGCACCACTATCAAACCAAACATCTATAAGGTCCGTTTCGCGGTACATCGGTTTACCGTTATCAGAAACAAGCACTATATTGTCAACGTAAGGACGGTGCAGATCTATCTTATCATATTCAAGATCCTTGTAATCATTCAGGTCCAGCCCTTCCCAGGGCAGCTCTGTCATAACACCCGCATCCAGAGATTTCTGCATCTCCTGATACAGCTCTTTCACCGAACCCAAACATTTCTCTTCCTTTCCATCCTCTGTACGCCAGATTGGAAGAGGAGTTCCCCAATAGCGACTTCTGCTGAGGTTCCAGTCCTGCAGATTCTCCAGCCACTTGCCAAAGCGACCGGTGCCTGTTGACTGCGGCTTCCAGTTTATCGTATTGTTAAGCTCAATCATCTTCTCCCTGCAAGCTGTTGTTCTTACAAACCAGCTGTCAAGAGGATAGTATAATACAGGCTTATCTGTTCGCCAGCAATGCGGATAGTTATGCACCTGCTTCTCAATGCGGAAAGCACGGTTCTGCAGTTTCAGCATCACAGAAAGATCCACATCAAGCGTTGCATCTTTCTCTGTCAGAGTATCATCATACTCATTTTTCACAAATCTGCCGGCAAACTCACCGTACAGATCTGCATTCATATTATCTTTAACAAACTGCGGATCAAGCTCCTCAAGGCGGAAGTACTTCCCTGTCAGGTCAACCATCGGTCGCAGACTCCCATCTCTGTCCTTAAGCAGAAGCCCTTCCACATCATTCTCTTTACCAACCTTCATGTCATCAGCACCAAAAGTAGGCGCTATATGCACAATACCTGTACCATCTTCAGTAGTCACGAAATCCCCCGTTACCACCTTAAAAGCATTATCAGGCATCTTCACCCAAGGGATCAGCTGTTCATAATGTATTCCCGAAAGCTCCTCACCTTTCCACACTTTATCAAGCAGACGGAATGGTATATCTTTATCACCATGCTTATAATCCTCAAGTAATAATTTACTGTTTTTCTCAGGGAAATAAACATTCAGAAGGTTCTTAGCCAGCACAACAGTAATGGGCTGACCGGTATACTGGTTAAAAGTCTGCACTGCCACATACTCAATATTCTTTCCTACAGCAAGCAGCACATTAGATGGCAGCGTCCAGGGAGTAGTTGTCCATGCAAGGAAAAACGCCTCACCAAATTCCGCCCATTCGGCCAGCGGGTCAACAACCTTAAACTGAGCTGTACAAGTTGTATCTTTCACATCCCTGTAACAACCCGGCTGATTAAGCTCATGAGTACTCAATCCCGTTCCTGCAGCCGGAGAGTATGGCTGTATAGAGTAACCCTTATACAGGTAACCCTTATTATATAGTTCTTTCAGAAGATTCCATAAAGTCTCGATGTATCTGTTATCATAAGTGATATAAGGATCACTCATATCCACCCAATAACCCATCTGACGTGTAAGATCCTCCCACTCTTTGGTGTATTTCATCACCTCGGTGCGACACGCAGCATTATACTCCTCAACTGATATCTTGGTACCTATATCCTCTTTCGTTATACCCAGAGATTTCTCAACACCAAGCTCCACGGGGAGACCGTGAGTGTCCCATCCGGCTTTCCTGTTTACCAGAAAACCCTTCATGGTCTTATAACGACAAAATATATCTTTAATTGAACGTGCAATAACATGGTGAATGCCAGGCATACCGTTTGCAGATGGCGGACCCTCGTAGAACACAAAGTCAGGCTGCCCCTCACGAATTTCTAAACTCCGTTTGAATATATCTTTTTCATCCCACTCTTTCAGCATTTCTCTGTTTATTTCTGAAAGGTCTAAGTGGCTATGTTCAGGAAATTTTTTACTCATCATCAATTAATTATACCCTTTGAAAAATAATGTGCAAAGGTAATAATAAAAAATAGAAAACCCGGCTCGTTGATTGAACCGGGTTTTATTTTGATATAAAATTAATCTGTTACGATAATTTCTCTAATGCTGTTTTTATCCTTGCCACAGCATTCTTAATATTCTCGTCCGATGTAGCATAAGAAATACGAATGCATCCGGGTGCCCCGAAAGCATCACCTCCAACACATGCCACATGCGCCTCTTCCAGCAGATACATTGCAATATCGGTTGCACTTTCCATAACCTTACCGTTATATGATTTACCGATAAAGCTCTTGCATTCCGGGAAAATATAAAACGCACCCATCGGATTGTTCACATTCAGCCCCGCTATCTCTCTAAGCAGATCCACTATCAGATTTCTGCGTCTTTCAAAAGCAACACCCATTTCCGACACACAAGTCTGGTCGCCCGTATACGCCGCAACAGCCGCCTTCTGAGCTATAGAAGAAGGACCTGAAGTATATTGCCCCTGCAGCATACTGCAAGCCGAAGCGATCCACTGCGGAGCAGCAATCCAGCCAATACGCCAGCCTGTCATTGCATAACCTTTCGACACACCGTTCACTACAACCACACGGTCACGTATATTAGTAAACTGAGCAATTGACTCATGCTTACCTATATAATTAATGTGCTCATAAATCTCATCAGCAATAATAATGATGTCAGGATGTCTTTCAAGCACCTCAGCCATTGCCTTCAGTTCGTCAGCAGTATAAACACTACCAGTAGGGTTAGAAGGCGAGCATAGAATCAGCGCCTTTGTTTTAGGAGTGATAGCCTCCTCCAGCTGCTGTGGAGTAATTTTAAAATTCTGATCAATACCTGCGTATACATATACAGGCTTACCATCAGCCAGCTTCACCATTTCGGGATAGCTAACCCAATAGGGAGCAGGTATAATCACCTCATCATCCTTACCAATAACTGAAAGAATTACGTTGCAGATTGACTGCTTCGCACCGTTAGAAACAACAATTTGTGCAGGTGTATAATCCAGTCCATTCTCTCTCTTCAGCTTCTCAGAAATAGCTTTTTTCAGATCCGGGAAACCTGCAACAGGAGAGTAAAACGAATAATTATCATCTATTGCCTGTTTGGCAGCCTGTTTTATATGGTCGGGAGTAAAGAAGTCGGGTTCCCCCACACTCATATTAATAACATCAATTCCCTGAGCTTTCAGTTCATTACTTTTTTGCGCCATCGCGAATGTTTCAGAAGGCGATAAAGCAGATAATCGGGCAGACAATAAATCCATAATTTGTTATTTTGATTAATAATTTGGACAAAGATAGATAAAAATCATATTCACAAGCATTGATTGGTGAAAAAAAGTCATAATAAATAAGAAATAGGCTACAAATAGAAAAAGCCACCATTATGGCAGCCTTGAAATAATATATTATAGTATGTAATGTTCTAAAAAAAATAAAGCTTCAGCGATCATTAATCACTTAGCTTCAGAATCAGTGTTAATTAACTTTCCCCCTGCATCAGCATACTTGCAGGTCTTCCTGCTTTCTGCTCCTGTATGGTTTAATGAAAGTTAATCAGCTTGCCATGCGCAAACTTGCTTTCAATGTACGGATTCTGTTCAATCTGTTAATACGATAAGAAACAGACCCGTTAGAAATGTTTTGTTCCAGATACTTTATCTGTCCCAAAATCTCTTCTCTGGTTAGGTTTCTGATTGTCATAATTTTTCCTTTCTTTTAAAAATTTAAGCTATGATTAATCGGCAACCGTCTATTTAAGAAGCCATTCAGTATGTAATTGATAACCTAATGATGATTCTAAATAACTCGCTTGCCATTTAAATCAATACAAAGATACAACAAAATATATGTTATACAACATGTTTTCGATTGTTTTTGTATAT
>JAQUIZ010000172.1 GCA_028683355.1 Fermentimonas sp. | reverse complement strand
ATTTACCTGTAAATCAGCACAATAAGTTTATTTTTTTAGGCGATTTAGGAACTGTGTCTTTGCACCAAATTTGACGAAGAACCCACATAGACCGAAATCACTGGCACATATCAAACCGTTTTATCCACTTCACACTGAATGTTGAAGATGAGGCAACTATACAGGTTACCTACATTGGATTTCTTCCTCAGAATATCAACACAGCAGGAAGAACAAATTTTGAAATTATTTTAATAGAAGACACTCAATCTCTTGATGAACTGATAGTTGTAGGTTATGGTGTTCAGAAAAAGAAACTGGTAACAGGTGCTAACGTTTCTGTTGGGTCTGATCAAATTCAGAGTCAAAACGCTTTGAATGCGCTTGATGCTATTCAATCTTTTGCCCCAGGGGTAAATATTACGCAATCTTCTGGTATGCCGGGAGAGGGCTTTCAGGTTAATATTAGAGGTTTAGGTACAATTGGCAACTCGGCTCCTCTTTATGTAATAGATGGAGTTGCTGGTGGTGATATCAACAATCTTAACCCTTCTGATATAGAATCGATTGATGTGCTTAAAGATGCGGCTTCAGGTGCAATTTATGGTGCACGAGCTGCCAACGGTGTTATTCTTGTGACAACTAAATCAGGAAAACTGGGTAAAATTCAAGTTTCTTATGATGGATTTTATGGTTTTCAGAATTTAGTTAAAAAGCCCAAGTTGTTGAACGCACAACAATTTATAGAAATATATAATGAAGAGCGTGTAATAGGTGGTGCAGGTTCGCTTCGTGATTTTTCACAAGCTATTCCTGGACTATATCAAAAAATAACCAGTGGACAGTGGAATGGTACGGATTGGATTGAGCAAATTAGTAATAAGAATGCTCCTATTCAGAATCATGCTCTAAATATTTCGGGTGGATCGGGACAGTCTGTTTTTTCTCTTGGCTTTTCTTATGCAGGTCAGGAAGGTATTCTTGGAGTTCCTGTTCAGCCAAAACACGACAGATATACTGTTAGGTTAAATAGCGATCATGTTATTTATAATAACAAAGAGTTTGACGTAATTAAAATTGGACAAACTTTCAATTACAGCTATAGAAACCGCTCGGGTATCGCAATTGGTGGTATGTATTGGAACGATATTAGAAATATGTTAGTGGGTAGCCCATTAGTTCCAGCTTATAATAATGCAGGAGAATTTTATGCTAGAGCAGATGTTCAGGCATCTGGTTTGGAAGGTTTATCTCCTAGAATTTATAACCCTATGGCTCAGATGGCTTTGAATAGGGGTATGAACGAAACTCAAAATTATAATGTAAATAGTAATGCGTTTCTAGAGATTCAACCAGTAAAAGATTTGATCTTCAGAAGTAACTTCGGTTATAGAATGTTTGCAGACAGCCATAGGCAATATGAACCTGCTTACGATCTTGCTGGAGACGTTACGCTTACTCCCGGACGTATTAATCAGTCGGGAGGCACAGGTTATGCATGGACATTTGAAAACACACTAAATTACTCACTCAAAAAAGATGGTCACAACGTAGATTTACTTGTTGGGCAGTCTGTAGAGAAGTGGGGTTATGGATCTCATTTGTCTGCTACTAATGCTAATCCTACATTTGACGGTTATAAATTTGCATATCTTAATAACACCGATGGTCTTACATCAGGGGTTACACGTACTGTGGGAGGGCCTCATCCACAAGGAGCACTAGCTTCTTTCTTTGGAAGGGTGAATTACGATTATATGGAGAAATATATGCTTACTTTGGTTATGAGAGCCGATGGTTCATCAAATTTTGCTAAAGGTAATCAATGGGGCTATTTCCCTTCAGTTTCTGCAGGTTGGGTTATTACGGAAGAAGATTTCTTGAAAGATAACTCTGTAGTAGATTTTCTTAAGTTTAGAGCTAGTTGGGGTCAGAATGGTAATGCTGATATCGATCCTTTCCAATACTTGAGTCTTATAGCTTTTAATAAAGACAATAACTACAGATTCGGAAATGACAGAAATAAAATGCAGTTGGGTGGTTATCCCGCAATCCTTCCAAATGAGGATGTATCGTGGGAAACATCGGAACAGCTGAATTTCGGTGTAGATGCTTTCTTCCTCAATTCAAGACTTCAGGCTACATTCGACGTGTATAATAAAACAACACGCGACTGGCTTCTTCGTGCTCCTGTAGCAGATATTCAAGGACCTCAAGGTGCTTTTGTAAATGCCGGAGATATTGAAAACAAAGGTTATGAGCTTGGTTTAAGATGGAGTGACAGAATTCAAGACTTCAACTATAGCGCTCATTTCAACCTTTCTCAAAATAAGAATGAGGTTACTCGTATGGGTGATAACACTGGTTTTATTGAAAGTAATGGAAATGTTATCTCACAAGGAACAGATCCTGTTTGGCGTGTTCAGGTAGGATACCCTGTTGGTTATTTTTATGGATATAAAACAGAAGGTGTATTCCAGAATACACAAGAGATTACCAATTGGAAAAATGGCTTTTTGCAAGCAGATCCACAACCTGGTGACCTAATATTCTCTGATACTAACGGTGACGGAGTAGTTGATGCTAGTGATAAAACTCTTATTGGTAATCCTCATCCAAAACACAGAATTGGATTTGGTATAAATTTAGGATATAAAGGTTTAGACTTTTCTGTAACTGGTAAAGGTTCTTTTGGACATCAGATTCTACAGTCGTACAGATCTTTTGCTGATAACGAATTTCATAATTACACTACAGAGATTTTGGGTAGATGGACAGGTGAAGGCACCTCTAATAAATTGCCAAGAATGACTGCAGGTAATGGTGTAAACCGTATAAATGTATCTGATCTTTATATTGAAGATGGTGATTTTGTGAAAATTACTGATATCACTCTTGGTTATGATTTTAAACGTTTGATGCCAAAAATTGCTTTACAGCAGGTTCGTTTATATCTAACAGGTAAGAACCTTTGGACTATAACCAATTATTCTGGTATGGATCCGGAAGTTGGGTATGGTGATGAGCAGCCATTTGTGTCGGGCATCGACCTTGGTTTCTACCCAGCTCCAAAGAGCATACTTATTGGTATTAACCTGAAATTCTAATAAATTAATTTATGAGTACAATGAAAAAAATTATATATTTTATATCTTTCCTTTTTCTGTTGAGTAGTTGTGAGGATTTTCTAAATTTTGAACCTCTAACTGATAAGACATCGGCCACCTTCCCATCAACAGAAGAGGAAGCGAAACAGATGATGGCAGGTATATACACTACAATGAATAACGAGAGTCAGCAAACTGATATGAGTTATTTCTTTGTGATGGAAGTTGCCAGTGATGAAAAATTGGGAGGCGGAGGAGTAAACGACCAAAAAGCACAGGCTTATGAGGCTTTCATGGCTTCTGATACTGAAATGTTAGGTCACAACTGGGAAACCACTTATGAAGGGATTCACCGTGCAAATTTTGCAATTGAAAAATTAATTCAGGTGGGTGAGCAAGAAAATAGCTTTTTAAGTTCTAGCTTAAATGATCAGTATAGGGGAGAAGCTCACTTTTTAAGAGCATTCTTTTATCATCGCCTTGCTACTCTTTATGGTAGTGTTCCGTTAAAGATTACATCTGAGCTTACTGAATTGGGTGGAGCTACACCAGATGAGATTTTTGCGCAAATTGCTACTGATCTAAAGACAGCAATTGAATTACTTCCATCTATCGCATATTCACAAACTGAAGAAGGACGTGTAACTAAATGGGCTGCACAGGCTATGATGGCTAGAGTATGGTTGTTTTATACTGGTTTTTATCAGAAGGCCGATTTGCCTTTGGCCGATGGTGGTAGCGTGAGTAAAGCAGAAGTTATTACTTGGCTAACCGATTGTGTGGCTAATAGTGGACATAAGCTAGTAGATGATTTCCATGAGCTATGGCCTTACACCAACTCTTTAACTATTGATGACTACGACTATATTCAAGATTATATGACCGAAACTGGCAAAGATCTAACCTATGCTAGTGATAATGGAGCTAGAAACCCTGAAACTCTTTTTGCTTTAAAGTTTTCGAATTTTGCAGGATGGGATATTGACAGAGGTTATGGTAATATGTATCAACTATTCTTTGCCTTAAGAGGTCTTCAGAATGTTGAAAATACATTTCCTTTTGCTGGTGGATGGGGACAAGGTAACTCGATACCCAAGACTATGGTTGATGAATGGGCAGCCGATGAGCCTGGTGATCCTCGATTAGGGGCATCAGTAATTGTTATTGATGAAGAACTGCCAAATTATGCAATTGGTCAGTGGGACTTTGTAATGGAAAGTAACTGGTGGGGTAAAAAGTATAATGGTGTTGCTGTTAGAGTTCCCGAAGGCGACGGTTTTACTTATCATAACGACTATAGTGTTATTATGTATGGAAATCAGGATAATCAACAGTTATCTCATGGTGATGATTTAATTTTCATCAGGTTTGCAGATGTACTTTTAATGTTGTCTGAGTTGACGGAAGATGCTCAGTATATGAACTTGGTTAGAGCTAGAGCTAGACTTGACCCTAAACCTTATTCTGTTGATAATATTAGAAAAGAGCGTAGATATGAACTTGCTTTTGAGGGTTTGAGATGGAATGACATGAGACGCTATGGCGATGCTTATGCCAAAGCTGCTCTTGAAAAACAGGTTGATGTGCCTATATTGAATTATGGTAATCCTGTTGCACATAAAAGTTTGAATCCTAAAGGATACAGTGCAAGATATGACGAAACAAAAGGATTTTTTCCAATTCCACAATCTCAGATAAATTTATCTAAC
>JAQUIZ010000046.1:10122-20239 GCA_028683355.1 Fermentimonas sp. | reverse complement strand
TGGGTTGGTTCTTACTTTGGAGGTGTCGACTACTACTCAAATATAAACAATAACTTTGAATTGTTTTATCCCGTACTCAATGAGCAGAGTTTAAAAGGAAAAAGGGTTAGAGAGTTTTGCAATGCGCCCGATGGCAATATTTGGATTGGAACTGAAGATGGCGGACTTAACCTTTTTAATCCAAGAAATAATTCTTTTCTTCCTTTGCCTCAGCCCCTAAAAATATTATACAATAATATACATACATTGTTTCAGGACGGCAATTATTTATGGATCTCTACATATTCAAAAGGTTTAAACAGGTATAACACCGTAACAGGGGAGCTTGTAACTTACACTAACACAGATGATCCGCATTCAATAAATCACAACAGTACATTCGCAATTTGCAAAGACAGGCAGGGACTTTTATGGGTTGGTACTTTATCGGGTGTTAATATTTATGACAAAGAAAAGGATCAATTTAATAGAGTTGAAGAGGTAAAAGGTGTTTCTATTCAGGATATTTTTGAAGATAGCAGTGGTTTTATATGGATATCTACATTTTTAGACGGGATATACCGGTATGATCCGTCAAATGACACCTGGAAAGTATTTCAGCATGATTCTGCAGATAAAGGTTCATTACCATATAACAAGCCTACCTCTATGTTTGAAGACAGCAAAAGAAGACTGTGGGTTACCACCCAGGGTGGAGGATTTGGATTGTTTGATTATGATACAGAGACATTTACGACTTACAATGCTTCAAATGGTCTAAATAATGACGTAGTTTATCAAATTCAGGAAGACGTAGAAGGTAAACTGTGGTTATCTACCAACCAGGGATTGGTGAGATTTGACCCGGAGAAGGAGTTTTTTGTGAGCTTTACAGTAGATAACGGACTTAAATCAAATCAATTTAATTATAAGTCAAGTTTTAAAGATTCGAGTGATAATATTTATTTTGGGTCACTGGACGGGTTTATTCGTTTTAACCCGGCAAGACTTTTGTCAACTAATATAAAAAGTGAATCATTATTTACAGATATTTTTGTAAACAACCGCAGATTAAGTCCTTCTGCCCAAAACTCCATACTTAAGCAAAGCATAATGTTCACCGATGAAATTCAACTTCCGCATAATCAGAATTCAGTCAGTTTTCAATACGCTATTTTAGACTATTCAGGATTAAGCAGGAACAACACATATTATAAGCTTGAAGGGTTTGATGAAGACTGGATAAAGTCAACAGAAGGGCAGCAATTAATATATTCCAATTTAAAGCCGGGCAAATATAAACTCCTTCTTGGAAGTGGAGGATATGGGAATGATGAACCGATAACAACAAATAAAACTCTCTCTATAGTAATTAAGCCTCCCTATTGGTTAACAGGCTGGGCGTACCTGTTTTATTCTCTGATTATACTCGGTGGTTTGTTCCTTTTAGTACGTTATCTTAATCATCGTGAAAAGCTAAAACGTAAAGAAGAGATGAGAGATTTTGAACAAATGAAGGAAAGAGAACTATACCGCTCAAAGATCAATTTCTTTACCAATGTTGCCCATGAAATCAGAACTCCACTAACTTTGATTAAGGCGCCTCTTGATCATGTACTTATGAAAGAGTCATTTTCGGATAATATGAGAGATAATCTGCATATAATGCAGAAAAACACCGACCGTTTACTGGATTTAACAAATCAATTACTCGATTTTCGTAAAACAGAATCAGATTCATACCTTCTTAGCCTTGAACCTCAAAATGTTACACAATTAATAAAGGAGTCACAACTACGCTTTACACCATTTGCAAAACAAAAAGGAATTGAGTTTGAGTTTTACCTGCCTGACACAGATATGCTTGTGCAAATAGATAAAGATGCCTTTTTAAAGATATTGAGTAATCTTTTAAATAATGCAATTAAGTATTGTGAAAGCTACGTAAGAGTTAACGCCTATATTCAGGATAAGGATCAACAGTTTCATCTTTTTACAGAAAATGATGGAGAACTGATTCCGCAGGAGTATGAGGAAGAGGTGTTTAAGCCCTTTGTGCAATTTGCTGCTGATGAAGTAAAGAATGGTTCCGGTACAGGTATTGGGTTAGCTCTGGCAAGCTCATTGTCACAGCTGCATAATGGGTCTCTGAGATTGGAGAATGACTCATTGGTTAACAGGTTTCATTTGATTTTACCGGTGGGTGATATCAGACAAGAGGAAAAGGTAATTGAAAAAGTAGATTACAATGAACTGTTTGTAAGCAATAATGGAGGTGAATTAAACAGAAAAACTACTGTTTTATTGGTTGATGATGACATAGAGCTATTGCAGTTTGAAAGTAAATTTCTATCTGAATATTACAATGTTCTTATTGCTGAAAACGGAAAAGAAGCGTTGGAAGTTTTGAAAAAATCGAACGTGAATATTGTTGTAAGTGATATCATGATGCCTGAAATGGATGGACTCGAATTCATGGAACGAGTGAAATCAGATATTGAATTTAGTCACATTCCTGTTATACTGCTAACAGCAAAAGTTACCAATCAGTCGAAAGTGCAAGGTTATGAACTTGGAGCTGATGCTTATTTAGATAAACCGTTTTCTGTTGATGTCCTGTTAGCCAGGATTGAAAACCTGCTTCAGGGGAGAGAAAAGCTACGGGAGTCATTTTTTAATAACCCTTTTACAGGTGCTGCTACAGTTGCTTTAACAAAATCAGATGAGGAGTTTATTAAGAAATTGAATACTCTGGTTCAGGATAACTTGGCAGAATCTGATTTTAACGTAGAAAATATGGCAGAACATTTTAATATGAGCAGAGCCAGTTTTTACCGGAAAGTTAAGGGGGTACTTGATCTTACACCCAATGAGTACTTAAGGGTAGAACGATTGAAAAAGGCGGCACACCTGCTTAGAGAAGGAGATTTTAAGGTAAACGAAGTATGTTATATGGTAGGTTTTAATTCTCCTTCCTACTTTACCAAATGCTTCCAACAACAGTTTAACATACTTCCCAAGGAATTTCAGGAACAGAGAACAGTTTGAGAAGAAAATGCTATTTATTGACCAATATTTTATCAAAAGGACTTGGTTTAACAACTATTTTCGCAATCGTATGATAATAACCCTAAAATAAATTTTTATGAGAACAATTTTTACATTTTTATTTACAGTTGTATTAACATTCAGCATTTCGGCACAATGGAAGCCAGCTGGCGATAAACTTAAAACCAGATGGGCATCAGAAATAGATGTTAATAATGTATTACCTGAGTATCCCAGACCAATAATGGAGAGAGCTGAATGGCAAAATTTAAATGGACTGTGGAATTATGCAATCCTGCCGGTAGGACAACAACCTGCAAGTTATGACGGAGAAATACTTGTTCCTTTTGCTGTTGAATCAAGTCTTTCCGGAGTTCAGAAACGTGTAGGTACTGATAATGAACTTTGGTATCAACGTGAATTCACAGTTCCTTCAAAATGGAAAAACAACAAGATATTGCTTCACTTTGGAGCGGTTGACTGGAGAGCAGATGTATGGGTTAATGATGTGAAAGTTGGTCGTCATCAGGGCGGTTATACACCTTTCTCTTTTGATGTGACAGCTGCTTTAGTTAATGGCACAAACACTCTTAAAGTGAAAGTGTGGGATCCTACAGATCAAGGTTTTCAGCCAAGAGGAAAACAGGTAAACAAGCCTGAGGGAATATGGTATACGCCTGTTACCGGAATCTGGCAGACTGTTTGGCTTGAACCGGTTCCTGAAACTTATATCAAAGACCTTAAGATAACCCCTAATATTGACAACAATACACTTTTAGTTGAGGCTATTACAAATTTGTATGCATCTGCCAACAGAGTTGAGGTAACAGTTAAAGATGGAAACAGTGTAGTTGCAACAGGTAAATCAATTAACAAACAACCTGTTGAGATAGCAATGCCTAAGAATGTAAAACACTGGTCGCCAGACAATCCACATCTATATGATCTTGAAGTCGTAGTTTATGATGGAAACAAGCAGCTTGACAAGGTTAACAGTTATGCGGCTATGAGAAAATATTCAATGAAGCGTGACGATAAAGGTATAGTTAGATTGCAACTCAATAACAAAGACCTTTTCCAGTTTGGTCCACTTGACCAGGGTTGGTGGCCTGACGGATTGTATACAGCAGCAACTGATGAAGCACTTGAATATGATATTATTAAAACTAAAGACTTAGGTTTTAATATGATACGTAAGCACGTTAAGGTTGAGCCTGCTCGCTGGTATACACATTGTGACCGTCATGGAATTATTGTTTGGCAGGATATGCCAAATGGAGACCGTGGTCCTGAATGGCAAATGCATAATTACTTTACAGGAAATGAGAGAGTTCGCTCTGCCGAATCAGAAGCTAACTATCGTCAGGAGTGGAAAGAGCTGATTGATTATCTCTATTCATATCCTTCAGTAGGTGTATGGGTTCCGTTTAATGAGGCTTGGGGTCAATTTAAAACTAAAGAAATTACTGAATGGACAAAAGCATACGATCCTTCACGTCTTGTAAACCCTGCCAGTGGTGGAAATCACTATACTATTGGAGATATGCTTGATTTGCATAATTATCCTAACCCGAGAATGTATTTGTATGATGCTCAGAGAGCTACTGTTTTGGGAGAATACGGCGGTATTGGATGGGCAAACAAAGAGCACCTTTGGGAGCCTGACAGAAACTGGGGTTATGTTCAGTTTAACAGTTCAAAAGAGGTTACTGATGAATATGTTAAGTACGCAGAAGAACTGAAGCAGTTAATTCGCCAGGGATTCTCTGCTGCAGTTTATACTCAGACAACTGATGTTGAGGTTGAAGTAAACGGTCTGCTTACCTATGATCGTAAGCTTGTAAAAGTTGACGAAGACAGAGTAAGGAAAGTCAATCAGGAAATATGCAATATATTGAACGATTAATCTTTTTGTCAGTTTTTCTTTTCGCAGCATTATCTTGTGAAAACAGGGAAAACCAGGCTGAGAAGGATTACTTTATAGAATGGGATAACACCTCTCTCATCTGCATCGCAGAAGAGGGAGGTTATCCTCGTTTAATAAAACTGGTTGATGAATCACTGCTGGCCGTCTACGAAAACAGAAGGGGAGATGTAGTAATAAAAAAGAGTTTTGATAACGGTTCAACTTGGAGTGATCCGGTAGTTTCATTTGAAGCTTTTAATTTTACCGATACTAAAACAGGAGAAGAGACAAGAGTGAATATCGCCAATCCGGAAATCATTCAACTCCCTGACGGTGATTTGCTGCTTGCTGTTAACCTGCGCCCTCGCATTGAGGGTATTTATCCCTTTTCAATTGCTTTGAAAAGAAGTATTGATAATGGTGCAACTTGGTCAGATGCAGATATTCTGTTTCAAGCTGCAGAACTATTCAGAGACGGTTGCTGGGAACCATCCTTTTTATTGTTGCCTGATGGTACAATACAAATATATTTTGCAAACGAATACCCATATCAAGAATCAGACGAACAAGAGATTTCGGTTTTAACCTCAGCTGATAATGGTTTTGTATGGGATAGTCAACCAAAAAAGGTGAGTTTCCGTCAGAATCATCGTGACGGTATGCCGGTTGGAGTACATGATGGAGAATCGGTCTATGTAGTCATAGAAGATAATGTTTCCGGACAATTTAAGCCATGGATTATAAGTAGCTCAATCAATAATAGCTGGGAGTATCCCATTCTTTCAGATTCACCAGGCAGATACTCCGCACTTAAAAAGAGTCTTCCTGATACAGTATACGCCGGTGCACCATATATTATAAGGACTGACAGTGGTATTTATCTGATATCTTATCAGACAACAGAAAATAGATCATCAAACTGGGAACTTTCTACAATGGAAGTCGTGATAAGCGATAAACCGTATGACTTTAGAAATTCTACTCAGCCATTTGATGTACCTTTAAATAAAGAAGCGAAATGGAATTCTTTATCTGATCTTGGAAATAATACAATTGCCGCACTTGGTTCTACAAATTTTAATTCAGAAAAAACAGGCGTCTGGATGATTAAAGGGAAGATTGTTTTGAAGTGATGAGTGATGTGTCATAGTAGTTTAAAGTATTGAAATTTAATAAAAAAAGAAGTGAAGACTATCTCAATATATATAATATTCATTTTTATCTCGCTATTAAGCTGTAAAGCAAATGAACCAAGTGATATTAATCCTTTTCCTGATAATTATTACAGGAATCCGGTAGTAAATTTTAGTTTACCCGATCCGACAATAATAAAGGCAGGCGATGGTTATTTTTATCTTTACGCTACCGAAGATATCAGGAATACACCTATTTACAAGTCTGCCAACCTTGTTGACTGGCAATTTGCAGGAACAGCATTTACTGATCAGACAAGACCCTCATTTGAGTCTGGAGGCGGACTATGGGCTCCTGATATAAATTATATAAACGGTAAATACGTATTGTATTATTCAATGTCGGTCTGGGGAGGTGAATGGACATGTGGTATTGGTGTGGCAACAGCCGATAAACCTGATGGGCCTTTTACAGATCATGGTAAGCTGTTTCGAAGCAATGAGATAGATGTACAAAACTCTATTGACCAGTTTTACATAGAAGAAGATGGTAAGAAATACCTTTTCTGGGGAAGCTTCAGAGGAATATATTATATCGAGCTGTCTGATGATGGACTATCCTTGAAACCTGGTGCAGAAAAGAAACAGGTTGCAGGTACAGCTTATGAAGGTGTTTATATTCATAAAAGAAATGGATATTATTATATGTTTGCTTCTATTGGGTCATGCTGTGAGGGACTTAACAGTACCTATACTACAGTAGTTGGCCGTTCTGATAATCTTTTTGGCCCTTATGTTGACAAACAAGGAAGACCAATGATGGATAATTATCATGAAGTTATTATTCATAAAAACAGTAGTTTTGTAGGGACAGGACACAACTCAGAAATTGTTAAGGATAATAATGGGAATGACTGGATGTTTTATCATGCAGTATCGGTAGCAAAACCAAAAGGGCGTGTACTTATGATGGATCAGGTAAGGTGGCAAAACGACTGGCCGTATGTTGAAGGTAGTACTCCATCACTGGAAGCAGAAAAACCTATGTTTTAAAATTAGTGAAATCGCAAAGAAAAAAGGTGCAGGGGTTAAGAATATTTTCTTACATTTGCGAATAGAACATTTCGCAAGTAAGATTAGTAATACATACTAACGGGAAAAAATAAAAAAGAAATATGAAGAAATTTTATCAAATTGTTTTGTTGCTTGCAGTTATTGCAGTTGTAGGATGCACTAGCAAAACACAAGAATCACAAAGTGAGCAGACAACATTATCAGGATTAAAAAATAGTGATTTTCAATCATCATTAAATGGAGACTCGACAGATCTTTATGTGCTTACAAATGCAAATGGTGTAGAGGCTGCAATCACAAATTATGGTGGACGCATTGTTTCAGTTATGGTTCCGGATAGAGAAGGTAACATGAAGGATGTTGTATTAGGCTTCGATAATATTGATGATTATATAGCAACAGATAACAATTTTGGTGCAACAATCGGTCGCTACGGCAACAGGATTGCCAATGGAAAAATAACAGTTGAAGGAGTGGAGTATCAGCTTCCACAGAATAATTACGGGCACACACTTCATGGAGGACCTGAAGGTTTCGATAAAAAAGTATTCAAAGCAAATAAATTAAATAACCAAACACTGGAGCTAACATATTTGTCTGCAGACGGAGAAGCCGGATTCCCCGGTAACCTTAATGTAAAAGTTACAATGACTCTTACAGATGATAATGCAATTGATATTCAATATGAAGCTGAGACTGATAAAGAGACTGTTGTAAACCTTACCAACCACTCATATTTTAATTTATCAGGTGATGCAAATAATACTATTCTGAATGAAGTTCTTACTATCAATGGCGATCAGTTTACACCAGTTGACGACACCTTCATGACCACTGGTGAGATTTTGCCGGTAGAAGGAACGCCAATGGATTTCAGAAGTCCGCATGTTATAGGTGAGCGTATTGATAATTATGATTACGAACAATTGAAATTCGGAGACGGCTATGATCATAACTGGGTTTTGAATACCGATGGTGATATATCTCAGGTTGCAGCATCTGTTCATTCTCCCGAAACAGGAATACTTCTGGAAGTTTTCACAACTGAACCTGGTTTGCAGGTTTATACAGGCAACTTTTTAAACGGTTCTGATACTGGTAAATATGGTGCAGTGTATAATAAACGTAATGCGATCTGTCTGGAAACTCAGAAGTTTCCCGATTCTCCAAATAAAGCAAACTGGCCATCACCTTATTTAAAGCCGGGAGAAAAATATACAAGTCGCTGTATTTATAAATTCTCTGTAGTAAATTAATTTAACCGACCGGTTTATTTACAGATTATTTTATCGGTCGTAATTATTGTGTAAGAGGAAAAAGAGTTATAATGTTTCGATTAACTGAAAGAAAAGATACCGTATTAATTACATTATTGATTTTAATTTTAATGCTTGCATCATGCGGGTTAAAGCATGATCAGGATGCTGATACCGATGTTGAAATTATAGATACAAGTGTGTATAAATACGGAGTCTGTGTTGACTCTCTAAATGTTACAAATTATAATATCAAAAGTGGAGACTTGCTCTCTTCTATCTTAAGTGGTATGGGGTTTACAGGCGGAAAGATTGAAGAGATCAGCCAGGTAATGGAACCTCTTTATTCTGCTTCAAAACTACAAATCGGCAATACTTACGCAACGATAACGACTAAAGACAGTACACAAGCAATTCAATATCTTGTATTTGAGAAAAACAAAACTGATTACGTGGTAATAGACCTTTGTAAGGAAACTATTACCGCGTACGAATCATCAAAACCGATAACACTTCGCCGCGAATATGTTGAGGGAACGATAACCTCATCCCTGTGGAATACACTCGTAGATGCCGGTGCACCAGTTATGCTGGCATTAAAACTCTCTGATATATTTGCCTGGCAAATTGATTTCTTTGATGTAAAAGAGGGAGATTCATTCAGATTAATGTACGATGCAGCATATATAGACGATACTACTTATGTAGATATAGCATCAATTGAAGGAGCTGCATTCACTCATCAGGGTAAAAAGTTCAGGGCAATACCTTTTGAACAGGATTCTATAAGAGAATACTTTGATGAAGAAGGTAATAGTTTGCGAAAAGCATTCCTGAAATCTCCTCTTGATTACTACAGGATATCTTCAAGATTTACCAATGCCAGGTTTCATCCAATACTAAAACGATACAGAGCTCATCACGGAGTTGATTATGCAGCGCCGACAGGTACCCCTGTTAAATCAATTGGTGATGGAGTAGTCGTAGAAAAAGCATATCAGAGAAATGGTGCCGGTAATTACTTGAAGGTTAAGCATAATGCAGTTTACACTACTACATATATGCATTTGAGCAAGTTTGCAAAAGGTATTGAGAAGGGTAGCAGAGTATCGCAAGGTGACGTAATTGCCTATGTAGGTTCAACAGGACTTTCAACCGGCCCTCACCTCGACTTCAGGGTACACAAAAACAATCAGCCTATAAATCCTCTGACTATGGAAGCGCCACCATCATTACCGGTAAAGCCTGAACTTAGGGATAGTTTTATGATGG
This sequence comes from Fermentimonas sp., assembly GCA_028683355.1. Taxonomy (GTDB): domain Bacteria; phylum Bacteroidota; class Bacteroidia; order Bacteroidales; family Dysgonomonadaceae; genus Proteiniphilum. The sequence goes on along the minus strand of JAQUIZ010000046.1, from coordinate 10,571 downwards.
TATACGAAAGAGTTTGGTTGGAGCTTGACAGGCTGCAATATTCAGGACAGCTTTATGTTTCTGAAACCGACTCAGTCAGACAAAGTCAAGGGGTTTAGCTTGTAATATTTGCACCAATTCTTCAATCCGCAACTCTGACATTTAGGTTTCCTGGCAACACAGATATATCTTCCGTGCAGAATTAGCCAGTGGTGAGCTTTTGACAGTAATATTTCAGGTATATACTTTACAAGCTCCTTTTCTGTTTCAAGCGGATTTTTTGAATTATTTGTCAGACCAATTCTGTTAGCCACACGAAAAACGTGTGTATCCACAGGCATTGCAGGTTTATCAAAAGCAACAGCAAGAATAACATTTGCTGTTTTCCTGCCAACACCCGGAATGGTTAATAATGAATCAATATCTGAAGGAACCTTTCCATTGAAATCTCTTACAATCTTTTTAGCCAT